>NZ_QQNA01000371.1 GCF_003346515.1 Streptomyces corynorhini | reverse complement strand
CGGCGACGGACTGGCCGCGCGCACGTCCCCGTACCGCAGGACCTCGCGCGCGGCCAGTCCGTCGCCGCCGCCCAGAATCAGCACGCGCGCGTGCGGCCCGCGCATCGCGGGGTGCACGAGCGCCTCGTGGTAGCGGAACTCGTCGCGCCCGCTGACCCGCAGCCGCCCGTCCAGATACAGCTCCAGCGGCCCGTCGCGCCCGCCCGTCAGCACGACCTCCTGCACGTCGGTGTGGACGGCGACCCGCACCCCGGTCCCGTACACCGCCCGCCGCGCCGCCCGTTCGAAGTCGTCCACCAGCACGGCGGCCGTCGCCAGCGTCGCCAGCACCAGGACATTGACGGTCAGCAGCACCCAGCGCGAGCGCGGTGTCAGATCCCTCCCGAAGAGCGTCAGGACGAGGGCGCCGCCCGCCACCGCGTTGACCGCTCCCGTCAACAGCGCTCCCGTCAGCTGCCCCAGCCAGGGCAGCAGCAGGAACGGAAAGGCCAGCCCGCCGATCAGCGCTCCCACGTAGTCGGCGGCGAAGAGATCCGCGACGGTCCCGTCGGCCTCCTGCCGGGAGAACCGCTGGATCAGAGTCATCAGCAGCGGGATCTCGGCGCCGATGAGCATGCCGATCGCCAGCGAGAACCCCACCAGCGCGTACCGCGCCTCGCCCATCCACGCGAAGGCCGCGTACAGCACCAGCGCGGAACAGCCGCCCAGCAGGGCGAGCCCCGCCTCCAGCAGTCCGAAGCCGAACGCCGCCCGCAGCCGCAGCCGCTTCGCGGCCAGCGAGCCGAGCCCCATGGCGAAGACCATCACGGAGAGGACCACCGACGCCTGGGTGACGGAATCCCCGATCAGATACGAGGCGAGCGCGACCAGCTCCAGCTCGTACACCAGACCGCACGCCGAGCAGATGAAGACCACGGTGAGGATCAGATAGCGCGCGGCGTCGGCGCGATCGGGCAGCCGTGTCCCGGCCGGGGGCGAGGACGACACGGACTGCTGCTCGATCACACTCGTAACGCTACGTCGCCGATTGGATTCTTTTTGTCACCCGGAAGAGTGCAATCAGGCCACAGCAGGCATACGTACCCCGACGCGGGTCCGCGTCGTGACGAGACGGCCCTCCTGCGGGTAGGCATGCCAGGTACGCCACCGGACCTGCCCCTCGTCGCGCTGCGCCAGCATCGCGGTGAACGCGTTGGGCGAGCCGGGAAACGTGCCCGCCAACCCGTTCGGGTGGTCGGCGACCAGCGCGAGCAGCTCCTGCGCCCGCCCGGCGAACGAGCTGTGCGAGAGCGTCTCGACACGCGCGGCGAATTCGTACTCCCACTCCCCCAGCCGCTTGGAGACGCCGAGCGGCAATGGGGTGCTGCTGCCCGGGATGCAGGCGACGGTCTCGGAGCAGGTGCCGCCCTCCTCCTCCAGAATCACCTGGTGGGAGGCGCCGAGCAGCCGTAACTGGAGTCCGGCGCCGGCGAGATCGAGATCGAGTACGGCCAGCGCCGGGACGGGGCCTCGGCCCAACGCCCAGGCCAGATCGGCGGCACGGGTGTCGGTGTAGGCGGTATTGAGGGTGGTGAGCATGGATCGGCTCCGCAGAACACGCTTGACGGGTGGGCCGGGGACGTCCCGGACAATGAGCTGATGAGCGAGGGAACTTGAAGGGCGAGATCGCCGGCTCGGCGCCATAGGAGGTCCCAGGCGGTCCGAGGGCTGGAAGCTCTCAACAACGAGGGAATCACGAGGTACGCGACGCTCGCAGTGTTTTTACCCAACTTGACGGGGTTTCCATCCCCCCGGGGGCCCAAGAGTTCAACTGTTCACAAGAATCCGGCGTACGCCGGGCGCACTTCACCGGCGCCGCCGCCGCCACCCGACCTGCCCCAGGGGCCGCCACAGGCCGCCACAGGGCTGTCACCGACCCTGCCACCGCGGCTGCCGGACCGCCAACACAGCAGTGCCCAGCGGCATATGACTACCGCCGGGCACCACCCTCTCGCCGCGGACCAGCTGCCCCGTGTCAGCTGCCTCCGCCGCCGCATCCCCCGCCGCCGCCGCAGGACGAACCGCCTCCTCCACAGGAGGAGTGGCCGCCACCACCGCAGGAGTGATGGCCACCGGATCCGCCAGAACCAGAGCCAGAACCGGAACCGGAACCGGAACCGGAGCCAGAACCGGAGTCGCCCGCCCCGAACTCCCAGGACCCGCCACCGCTCGTCGCCGTGGCGTCCGCGACCCACCAGCTCCGGCTGTCCGACCGACCACTCGTACGCCGCTTGTTGAGCGACTTGACCGACTTGACCGGCCTGAGCGACTTCAGCGGCTTCGGCGACTTGAGCGACGGTGACTTCCGTGCCCTCAGCGGCTTCCGGCTCCGCTCCCGGCTGTCCACGCTCGCCGCGATCCCGATCAACGCGGCCACCACCAGCACCAGCACCACCACGTCCGTACCTGTCATCGACCCCACCCGCCCTTCGGTCCCCCGTGACCCGGGGCACCCCCCGGTGACTGAGGTTGTCCCCCCGGCCCGGTCAGCCCAAAGCCGACTTGAGCAACCCCAGAGGTTCGGCACAGGATGGCCGCCATGACCAAAGAATGGCTCGGCGGCACCACGATCTTCGCGGAGATGTCAGCCCTCGCCCTGCGCACCGGCGCGATCAACCTCGGCCAGGGCTTTCCCGACACCGACGGCCCGGAGTCCGTACGGGAGGCGGCGGTACGCGCCCTGCGCGACGGCCTCGGCAACCAGTACCCGCCGGGCCCCGGCGTCCCCGAACTGCGCTCCGCCGTCGTGGACCATCAGCTGCGACGGTACGGCCTGACGTACGACCCCGACACCGAGGTCCTCGTCACCGCCGGGGCCACCGAGGCGATCGCCGCCGCGCTGCTCGCGCTGGTCGGCCAGGGCGACGAGGTCATCGCCCTGGAGCCGTACTACGACTCGTACGCCGCCTGTATCGGCATGGCGGGAGGGGTGCGCGTACCGGTCACGCTCCGCCCCCGCGACGGCGCGTACCACCTGGACCTGGACGAACTGCGCGACGCCGTCACCGACCGCACCCGTCTCATCCTCCTCAACACCCCCCACAATCCCACCGGTACGGTCCTCTCCCGTGGTGAGCTGGCCGCCATCGCGGAACTCGCCGTCGAACGCGATCTGCTCGTCGTCACCGACGAGGTCTACGAACACCTCGTCTTCGAGGGCGAACACCTCCCGCTCGCGGCGTTCCCCGGCATGCGCGAGCGCACGCTGACCATCAGCAGCGGCGGCAAGACCTTCGCCTTCACGGGCTGGAAGGTCGGCTGGATCACCGGCGTCCCCGCGCTGGTCACGGCGGTCCGCTCGGCGAAGCAGTTCCTGACGTACGTGGCCTCTGGCCCCTTCCAGTACGCGATCGCCGAGGCCCTGCGCCTGCCCGACAGCTACTTCGACACCCTGCGCGCCGGCCTCCGCGCCAAGCGCGACATCCTCGCCGACGGCCTCGCCGCGGCCGGCTTCGACGTCTACCGCCCGGCGGGCACGTACTTCATCACCACCGACATCCGTCCGCTGGGCGAGACGGACGGCTTCGCCTTCTGCCGCGCGCTGCCGGAGCGGTGCGGGGTGGTCGCCGTACCGAACGCGGTCTTCTACGACCACCAGAAGGAGGGCGCGCCGTTCGTGCGCTTCGCGTTCTGCAAGCGGGACGAGGTGCTGCGCGAGGCCGCGGAGCGGCTGCGGAACCTGCGGGATCTGCGGGACTCCGTCTGAACCCCCGCCCGCGGTGCCCGCCCGGGGGCGGTGGGTCCGACCG
>NZ_QQNA01000370.1 GCF_003346515.1 Streptomyces corynorhini | reverse complement strand
GCCCCACCCCCGGCCCCGCTCGCCTCATCGGCCCTCCCCGACAGCTCCCCGGGGCTCTCCCGCCGGCCAGCTGTGCACGGGCTCGCCCTCGTGCATCAGCTCGCAGTAGCGCCGGGTGGTGGCCGCCAGCGCGGCCTCACGGTCGAGGCCCGCCTCCAGCGCCCGGTGGAAGGTGTCCACCTGCCACGAGGCGCCGTTGACCCGCCGCTTGCACCGCTCCTCGATCACCCCGAGGTAGAAGTCGCGGTCCGCGGGCTCGACGTTCCACGCGTCGAGCCCGGCCGCGGCCAGCGGCAGCAGTTCGTCCCGTACGAGCTTGACCACCGGCACCGTCGTGATTCCGGCGGCCCGCCCGGGGCGGGGCCAGCGCAGCTCGGCGTCGATGCCGTGGCGGCAGGCCGTGTCGAAGTTGGCCGCCGCCTCGGCGAAGGAGAGCCGACTCCACACCGGCCGGGCGTCCTCGGCGAGTGCCCGCACCAGTCCGTAGTAGAAGGCGGCGTTGGCGATCACGTCGGTGACGGTGGGCCCCGCCGGCAGCACCCGGTTCTCCACGCGCAGATGGGGCACGCCGTCGGCCACCTCGTACACCGGCCGGTTCCAGCGGTAGACGGTGCCGTTGTGCAGCGCCAGCTCCTGGAGGCCGGGCACCCGGCCGCCGTCGAGCACCGCCAGCGGTTCCTCGTCGTCGCAGATCGGCAGCAGGGGCGGGAAGTACTTCAGGTTCTCCTCGAACAGGTCGTAGGCGGAGTCGATCCAGCGCTCCCCGAACCAGGTCCTGGGCCGTACGCCCTGGGCCTTCAGCTCCGGCGGCCTGGTGTCCGTGGCCTGTTCGAACAGGGGTGGTCTGGACTCCCGCCACAGCTCGTGGCCGAACAGGAAGGGCGCGTTGGCACCGAGTGCCACCTGCACGGATGCCACGCACTGCGCCGCGTTCCACACGTCGGCGAAGCGGTCGGGGGTGACCTGGAGGTGCAGCTGCACGGAGGTGCAGGCGGCCTCCGGGGTGATCGAGGCCGACGTACAGGTGAGCCGTTCCACCCCGTCGATGTCGAGAGTGAAATCCTCTCCCCTGGCCGCGACCATCTGCTGGTTGAGGAGTGTGTAGCGGTCCACGTCGGAGAGATTCGCGGAGACCACGTCCTGCCGGGTGAGCGTCGGAAGAATTCCGATCATCACGATCCCGGCGTCCACCTCCGTCGCTTTGCGGTGAGCATATCCCAGCCCGGTGCGCAGTTCTTCGGCGAGCTGATCGAGAACCCGGCCGTCCAACCGGTGCGGCGCCACATTGACTTCCAGGTTGAACATGCCGAGTTCGGTCTGGAAATCACCGCTCGCGATGCGCTTGAGCACCTCCGCATTCATCATGCGGGGCATCCCGTCGGAGCCCGCCAGATTCAGCTCGATCTCCAGGCCCATGAGATTCTTGGGCCGGTCGAACCGCTCCTCCGCCAGGAGCCGCTCCAGCACCGTCAGGCACTGCTGAAGCTTCCTGCGGTACTTCTGCCGATCGGACAGACCGGAACCGTCCGCTTCGACCTTCTCCCCCATCGAAGGGTCCCTCCTCCAGTGGGCAGCCCGCGGCACCGGCCGCTCGCGTCACGATCGATAATGCCCACACCCGGTGATCCGTAACGTCTTCCCGCCCCGTCGGCGCACGCGGACCGCTACTGTTGTCCTGCGGTCCCGCGGCACATTCCTATGGCATGGCGTGGTGCTCTGTTTCCCCTGCCCCGTCCTACCGCGAATAACGCAGACGAGTTTCAGCCGTCCCCGCAGGGCGAATCATCCCAGGCCAGACACCTTCTCTTCGGTGTTTATCCACGGAAAACCCGCGAGAGAAGGACTTAATAGTGCCTTGTCCGCAATATCTGGGACAGCTAGAAGAAACATGACGCGAACACGTGTCGTATAAACTCCGGCTACGAGGCAGAGAGTCGGCGTCCGGCCGCACCCGAGCTGAAGCCCACCTCTGACCCCGCATGCCGACAGCGACGTCCGCAGAAGTCATGCTCCACTTCACGCTTCACCCTGTCTCCGAGTGAGAGGCAACCCACCATGCCGCTGCAAGTACCCCCGGCCCCGGCGCCCGCCCTGCGCAGCGTTCTCGCGGCACTCAGTTCCCCCACAGCCGTCCGCGATGCCCGCACCCCGGCCCTGCAGTCCGTCCAGGGACCGCTGAGCCCCGAACTCCCGCTCCCCGTCCACGTGCTCGACCATGTCACCCCGGCGGGGCGCGCGGCCGCGCCCGACGGCCGCGCGCCCCGGACCAGACTGACCGGCTGGCGCTTCCTGATCCGGAGCGGCGAGCGCACCGTGGCCGCCGCCGACACGATGCTCACCGCCGACGGCTGGGCCTTCTCCCGCTTCTTCGAAGGCCCTTACCTCACCGCCACCGAGCGTGCGCTGCGCCAGGCCGAGGGGCTGACGACCCTGTACCAGCCCCGGCTGCTGTCCGTGCCCGAGCTGTACATGCTCACGCTCTGGCTGCACGGGGACACGGAGGCCGACGCGGGCACGGGCACGCCCGACCCGGTCGACATCCTGGTCCCCCTCGCGCCCGCCCCACCGGGCATCGCGGCGCACCGGCCGCACCGGGTCACCGAGCTGCTGCCGATGATCGGACTGCGGCTCGCCCCGCCGCCGCTGCTCACCACACCCGCCTGAAGCCCGCCCCGTGCGGCAGCGCCCGGCCGCACGCCGTCTCCCCTCGGAACCCGTATCAGCGCCTCTTGTTGCCCCGCAGCCCCCGACGGCCGCGGGGCACGGTGCTGCCCACCGGAGAGGGCACTGCCCATCCGGACTAGTCAGGTCGGGCCACCGGAAACCATCCGAAAAGTGGGCCCTGCCGAACTGAACCGTCCGGCCGGGTGACGCGTCCTTGAGCAGAAGGAAGCGCTGCCGCGAAATCCCTGCGGATCGCCGTCCGTGGGGCAACACTAGGACAGGACACGACAGATACGGGGGGCGGCCATGAACCCATCGAGCCGCAGGACTCTCACGACGACCCAGCGAAAGAACCCGCCCATGTGCCAGCATCAACCAGCCTGCCCGACAGCCGACTCCGCCGACCGCGACGCCGCCCGACTGATGGCGCACCACCCGGAGCAGGGCTGGAGTCTGCTGTGCAACGGCGTTCTGCTCTTCGAGGACACCGGCGAGCTGCTGCCGAACGGGAGGATCATCGCCCCGCACCGGCCGCTGCGGACCGAACGAGTGGTGACGGCGGCCTGACACCGCCGGTATGACGGGGGCCGGCCCGGAGAGACTTCCTCCGCACCGGCCCCGACGCATGTCCTCAGTGGTCGTACTCGTCCAGCGGCGGGCAGGAGCAGACCAGGTTGCGGTCGCCGAAGGCGCCGTCGATCCGGCGGACCGGCGGCCAGTACTTGTCGGCGGCGTCGACACCGGCCGGGAAGACCGCCTCGCTCCGGCTGTACGCGTGGGCCCACTCGCCGCCCAGCGCCGCCGCCGTGTGCGGCGCGTTGCCCAACGGGTTGTCGTCGGCGGGCCACTCGCCCGAGGCGACCCTCTCGATCTCCCGACGGATCGCGATCATCGCCTCGCAGAAGCGGTCGATCTCGTGCAGATCCTCGCTCTCCGTGGGTTCGATCATCAGGGTGCCCGCCACCGGGAACGACATCGTCGGCGCGTGGAAGCCGTAGTCGATCAGCCGCTTGGCGATGTCGTCGACGCTGACCCCGCTGGCCTTGGACAGCGGCCGCAGATCCACGATGCACTCGTGCGCGACCAGCCCGTTCGGGCCCGTGTAGAGCACGGGGTAGTGCGGCTCCAGCCGCTTGGCGATGTAGTTGGCGGCGAGCACGGCCACCTGCGTCGCGCGCTTGAGGCCCGCGCCGCCCATCAGCCTGACGTACGCCCAGGAGATCGGCAGGATGCCCGCCGAGCCCCACGGCGCCGCCGAGATCGGCCCGACGCCCGTCGCGGGCCCGGCAGCGGGCTGCAGCGGGTGGTTGGGCAGGTACGGGGCGAGGTGGGCCCGTACGCCGACGGGGCCGACCCCGGGACCGCCGCCGCCGTGCGGGATGCAGAACGTCTTGTGCAGGTTCAGATGCGAGACGTCCGAGCCGAACCTGCCCGGCTTGGCCAGCCCCACCAGCGCGTTGAGGTTCGCGCCGTCCACGTACACCTGGCCGCCCGCGTCGTGCACGGCCGCGCAGATGTCGCTGATGTGCTCCTCGAACACGCCGTGCGTGGAGGGGTAGGTGACCATCAGGACGGCCAGCTCCGCGCCGTACCGCTCGATCTTGGCGTGCAGGTCCTCGACGTCGACGTCGCCGTCCTCGCGGGTCTTGACGACGACGACCTTCATGCCCGCCATCACCGCGCTCGCCGCGTTCGTCCCGTGCGCCGAGGACGGGATGAGGCAGACGGTGCGCCCGGTGTCGCCGTTGGCCCGGTGGTAGGCGCGTACGGCCAGCAGACCGGCCAGCTCGCCCTGCGAACCGGCGTTGGGCTGCAGGGAGACCGCGTCGTAGCCGGTGACCTCGGCGAGCCGCTCCTCCAGCTCCCGGATGAGCGTGAGGTAGCCCTGCGCCTGCTCGGCCGGGGCGAAGGGGTGCAGCGCGCCGAACTCGGGCCAGGTCACCGGCTCCATCTCGGTCGTCGCGTTCAGCTTCATGGTGCAGGAACCGAGCGGGATCATCCCGCGGTCCAGCGCGTAGTCACGGTCGGCGAGGCGGCGCAGGTAGCGCAGCATCGCCGTCTCCGAGCGGTACTGGTGGAAGACGGGGTGCGTCAGATAGTCGTCGCCGCGCAGCAGCGCCGCCGGCAGCGCGTCGGCCGTCTCCGCGTCCAGCGCCTCGACGTCGCCGTCGACGCCGAAGGCGGTCCAGACGGCGCCGAGTTGGGCGCGGCCCGTGGTCTCGTCGCAGGCCACCAGGACCTGGTCGGCGTCGACCTGGCGGAGGTTGACCCCGCCCTCGCGGGCGGCGGCGACCACCTCGGCGGCCCGGCCGGGCACGACGGCGGTCAGCGTGTCGAAGTACGCGTCGTGCGCGAGCGGGACCCCGCCCGCGCGCAGCCCCTCGGCCAGCAGCGTCGCGTAGCGGTGGGTACGGCGCGCGATGGAGCGCAGCCCGTCGGGGCCGTGGTAGACCGCGTACATTCCGGCCATGACGGCGAGGAGCACCTGTGCGGTGCAGATGTTGCTGGTGGCCTTCTCGCGGCGGATGTGCTGCTCGCGGGTCTGGAGCGCCAGCCGGTACGCCTTGTTGCCGTCGGCGTCCACGGAGACCCCGACGAGGCGGCCCGGCAGGCTGCGCGCGAACTTCTCCCGTACGGCCATGAACCCGGCGTGCGGTCCGCCGAAGCCCATCGGCACCCCGAAACGCTGGCTGGTGCCGACCGCGATGTCCGCGCCCAGCTCGCCGGGGGGCGTCAGCAGCGTCAGCGCGAGCAGGTCGGCGGCGACGGTGACGACCGCGCCCAGCGCGTGCGCGCGCTCGATCACGGCGCGGATGTCGCGGACGGCCCCGGACGCGCCCGGGTACTGCACGAGCACGCCGAAGACGCCGCGCTCCGCGATCTCCTCGGAGATGCCCTCGCTCAGATCCGCGACGACGACCTCGACCCCGGTCGGCTCGGCGCGGGTCCTGATCACGGCGATGGTCTGCGGCAGCGCGTCGGCGTCCACCAGGAAGACGCCGTCCTTGACCTTGCCGACGCGCCGCGACAGGGCCATCGCCTCGGCAGCCGCCGTGGACTCGTCGAGCAGGGAGGCGCCCGAGGTGGGCAGCCCGGTCAGCTCGGCCACCATGGTCTGGAAGTTGAGCAGGGCTTCGAGGCGGCCCTGCGAGATCTCCGGCTGGTAGGGCGTGTACGCGGTGTACCAGGCGGGGTTCTCCATGACGTTGCGCAGGATGACCGGCGGCGTGAACGTGCCGTAGTAGCCGAGGCCGATCATCGGGGCGAGCACCTGGTTGCGCTCGGCGAGCCCGCGCAGCTCGGCCAGGACCTCGGCCTCCGTGCGGGCCTCGGGCAGCCGCAGCGCCTCGGCGCTCCTGATCACGTCGGGCACGGCCGCGTCGGTCAGCTCGTCGAGCGAGCCGTAGCCGACCTGCGCCAGCATCTTCGCCTGGGCGCCCGCGTCGGGGCCTATGTGGCGCTGCTCGAAGGGGGTGCCTCGCTCCAGCTGGGAGAGCGGAATACGGGGGGCGTTCATAGCGGAGGGCCTCCTGGTCTGCCACGACCTACGAGGGGCACCAGGACGCGGGTGCCCGGACGGCCTCCCCCTCTGTCATCTCGACCTGAGAGCTTCACCGGTCCGCCGCGTGGCAGACCGGTTTTCACCGTCGGTGAGAGCCGATGCCGTCCGACACCGCTCTGCTTTCCAGAGTGACCTCGTCCGCGCGGTACGGGGGCCTGAGAGATTCCGGGGAGGAGTTGCTCCTTCGGCGCCTCCGGCGATCTCACCGGAGAACTCTCCCGCACGGGGTCAGCAGCCGCTCGCCAGCCTACCAGCGGGCCTCTCGGGGCGGCCTTCGAGTGGCCGCCGCCCGGGATCTGCACTTTTGTAGTCCTTACGAGCAGTTGCGACCAGTTGGAGGGACCGTGGAGACCGATATCGATCCGCGCAGTCTGATAGGGCGCAAGGCGTTCGACCGGGACGGCAACAAGCTCGGCACGGTCGACGAGGTGTATCTGGACGACGCGACGGGCGTACCCGAGTGGGCGGCCGTGCGCACGGGTCTGTTCAGCAGGGACGCGTTCGTCCCCCTCGCCCCCAGCACCCTGGCCGTCGACGGGCTGCGGGTCCCCTTCGAACGGTCCCTGATCAAGGACGCGCCCGATTTCGGCGTGGGCCGCCATCTCTCCCCCGACCAGGAACTCCAGCTCTACCACCACTACGGCCTCGCTCTCCCCGCTCCGAATCCGCCGGAGCGGCCGGCCTCCCGCTCCGACCGGGACTCGGAACGCGACTTCGGCCGGCTCGCCGGACAGGAGGACTGACCCCCGGCGCCCGCCGCCCCGGCCTCCGCGGGGTCCGCGGCCGGCGGGGTCCGCGGCACCAGCGGCAGCGGCTCGGAGAGCGCCAGATCGGGGTCGTCGATCCAGAACGTCCGCACCCAGCCGGGGGCGGACCCCGGCTCCTCGAACCGTACGGTCACCCTCCGCAGCCCACTGCCCTGCACCCAGCCGGGCCCGAACACGGCGTGGCGCACATCGTGCCCGGCGGGGAAGCGGCGCTCGGCGAGCGCCTCGGGCCCCTCCACGGGCCCGTCCACAGGGCCGCTGACGGCCTCGGGCGCCGGTCCGGGCGCACCGTCGCCCGACCGGGCCTCCTCCGCCGCCTCGGCCCTCTCCGCCGCCTCCGCCCTCTCGGCCCGCTCCGCCCGGTCCCGGTCGGCGGCGGCCTGGGCGAAGAGGTCCTCCTGCGTGTAGTCCGCCAGCCCGGTCACGCCCACGCCCAGCAGCCGTACCCCGCCCGTGGTGTCCACCGCCTCCAGCAGCCGCCCGGCGGCCTCCCGCACCACCCCGGGATCGTCCGTGGGCCCGCGCAGCGTCTCCGAACGGGTCAGCGTCGAGAAGTCGTAGCGCCGGACCTTCAGGACGACGGTGCGCCCCGAGTGACCGGCGGCCCGCAGCCGCCCCACGCACCGCTCGGCGAGCCGGTCGACCTCGGCGCGCACCCGCACCCGGTCGTGCAGATCGACGTCGAAGGTGTCCTCCACCGAGACCGACTTGGCCTCGCGCTCGGAGACCACGGGCCGGTCGTCGTGCCCCCGGGCCATCCGGTACAGCGAGATGCCGTGGGCCTTGCCCAGCAGGCGTACGAGTTCGTCCTCGCCCGCCTCCGCCAGATGGGCGACGGTCGTCATCCCGGCCCGCCGCAGGTGCTCCCCCGTCGCCGGGCCCACCCCCGGCAGGATCCGCACGGACATGGGGCCCAGCAGCGCGCGCTCCGTACCCGGCTCTATGAGCACCAGGCCGTCCGGCTTGGCCTGCTCCGAGCCGATCTTCGCGAGCATCTTGGAACCGGCCAGCCCGACCGAGCCCGCGAGCCCGGTGGCCGCCCTGATGTCCCGGCGCAGCCGCTCACCGGCCGCCAGCGCCGAGGCGGTGTCATGCGCCGAGCCGCCCGCCTCCAGGTCCACGAACGCCTCGTCCAGGCTCAGCGGCTCCACCAGCGGCGAGAGCGCGCCCAGGAGACCCATGACCCGCTCGCTGACCTCACGGTAGAGCGCGAAGCGCGGCACGAGATACGCGGCGTTCGGCGCGAGGCGTCTGGCCTGCGCCATGGGCATCGCCGAGTGCACCCCGAACCGCCTCGCCTCGTACGAGGCGGTCGAGACCACGCCGCGCGGGCCGAGGCCGCCCACCACCACGGGCTTTCCGCGCAGGCTCGGCTTCGCCGCCTGCTCGGCGGCGGCGAAGAAGGCATCCATGTCCAGATGCAGGATCGTCGGCGCGGGTCTCACACCACCGATGCTGCCTCACACCACTGACAACGGGCCGCTCGCGGCGCCGGGAACGGCGCCGCGAGCGATGTCGCGAGCGGCGTCAGACGGCCCGGTCGCGGCGCCTGCGCGCCAGTTCGTCCGCCGGATTGTTCCCGATCAGCGTCTCGCCGGTGTCGATCCGCTCGCCGTGCAGCTGCGACAGCGCGGCCTCCACGTCCCGCCACACCACGCCCACGGCGATCCCGAAAACGCCCTGCCCGCCCTGGAGCAGGCTCACGACCTCGTCCGGGGAGGTGCACTCGTGGACCGTCGCGCCGTCGCTCATGAGCGTCATGCGGTCCAGGTCCTTGAAGCCCCTGGCGCGCAGGTGCTGCACCGCGGCCCGGATGTTCTGCAGGGCCACCCCGGTGTCCAGGAACCGCTTCACGATCTTGAGGACGACCACGTCGCGGAAGCTGTAGAGCCGCTGGGTGCCCGATCCGTACGCCGGGCGCACGCTGGGCTCGACCAGCCCCGTACGCGCCCAGTAGTCCAACTGGCGGTACGTGATGCCCGCCGCCGCACACGCGGTCGGACCCCGGTATCCGACCGCCTCCGCACCGGGGTCGGGCGCGCTGCCGTGAAGCGGATACGGACCGCCCGCCGCCGTACCGTCGCCGCTGCTTCTCACGCCGACCCTCCGTCCTTGACCTGCCCTGTCGAAGGTAGGCAGTCACCCGGGGTGCGTCAACGATCGCCACACTCGCCACGCCGAGTGATAATCACCCTGAGAGTGGTTTCCCGTGTCCTGTTCCGGGGAAAGGCTGACCGAATGCCCGGACGGGGGCCGGTGCGGCGCTCCGGCCGGTCACTGGCTGTTGGTCCCGAAGTCCTCCGGAGAGATCTGGTCGAGGAACTCGCGGAACTTCTCCACCTCGTCCTCCTGCTCGTCCGGGATGGCGATGCCGGCATCGTCCAGAACCCCGTCACTGCCGTAGATCGGTGTGCCCGTGCGCAGTGCCAGCGCTATGGCATCCGACGGCCTGGCGCTCACCTCGACCCCGCTCGCGAAGACCAGCTCCGCGTAGAAGACCCCTTCCCGCAGGTCCGTGATCCGGACTTCGGTCAGCTCCTGGCCGACCGCCTCCAGCACGTCCTTGAAGAGATCATGGGTCAGCGGTCGGGCCGGGGCCATGCCCTGCTGGGCGAAGGCGATCGCGGTCGCCTCCCCCGGTCCGATCCAGATGGGGAGGTAACGATCGCCTCCCACTTCACGCAGGAGCACGATCGGTTGGTTGGAGGGCATTTCCACCCGGACACCCACAACGTCGAGCTCGTTCACACAGCAACCCTAGGACGTGCCCGGCAGGTTTGGGTAGTCGGACTCCCCCATGATCAGTACCGGCGGTCCCCGAGAGCCGTCCGGAACAGCGCCTGATGCAGCCGCACGGAGAGGGTGGCCAGCTCCTTGGTGGTCGCCTCGGCATGGGCTCTGGTCTGCGGATTACGGTGCCGACGCAGCGGCGCCACCACCTGCTCGACCAGTCCGGCCTCGCGTTCCGCGGCCGCTTTCATCACGCGCAGATGCCGGGGTTCGAGACCGAAGCGTCCGAGATCCGAGACGAGTTTCGCGACAGTGACCGTCTCGGCGTCGTAGCCGCCCTCCGGCAGCGGGGTGATGAGTCCGTACGACTCCCACTCCGCCAGCGCGCTCTCGCCGACCTCCGCGGCGGCCAGCAGCTCCTCCCGGCCGATCCGCGCGGCGGTGGGACGCCCCGATTCCGCGTCCTGGACGCCCTCCAGCGGCCCGCGCTGCGGCGCGGGCAGCGATACGTGCTCGCCCCGCTCCAGGGCGTCCAGATGCTCCCTGATGACCTTGAGGGGCAGGTAGTGGTCCCGCTGCATGCGCAGGATCCGGGCCAGCCGCTCGACGTCACCGGGACTGAATTTGCGGTAGCCGGAGGGCGTTCTGCTCGGCTCGACGAGGCCCTCGGCCTCCAGAAAACGGATCTTGGAGATCGAGACCTCGGGAAACTCGTCCCGCAGCCGGGCCAGCACCGCGCCGATGCTGATCAGCGGCTCGGCCGTGCGGGCGGTGCCGTGTCCGGCACCGCCCTTGGATGTCAGCGGCATGGACCTTCCCTGGTGAGGGTCACACGCCCCGCTGGCTCGCGTAGAAGACCATCCGGTACTTACCGATCTGGACTTCGTCGCCGTTCGCCAGCAGGACCGAGTCGGTCGGCTCACGATTGACGTACGTACCGTTCAGACTGCCCACGTCCGAGCAGGTGAAATGCCCGTCCGCGCCTCTGCGGAACTCCACATGACGGCGCGACACGGTCACGTCGTCGAGGAAGATGTCGCTCTCCGGGTGCCGGCCCGCCGTCGTCAGGTCGCCGTCCAGAAGGAAACGGCTCCCCGAGTTGGGACCGCGACGGACCACCAGCAGCGCCGAGCCGGGCGGCAGGGCGTCGACGGCGGCCTGGGCCTCCGGGGTCAGCGAGGGAAGCGACGTCTGTCCCGTCACTTCCGAGTCGTACGCCTCAAGACCCGAGATGGAGATCGTCGAGGTCGTCTCCGAAGCGCGCTCGGCGGGGACCCCGCCCCGCAGCGGCGCGCCGCAGTTGGAGCAGAACCGGCTCGCCTCGGCGTTCCGGTGCCCGCATCTCGTACAGACCGGCAAGCCCGCCATCGTGGGTTCCTCCTGCCGCGACTGCCCACCGGGGGCAGATGATTCACCGAAACCTATGCGTCCGGTACCAGCGGGGTCAACAGACGACGCGCCGTGCCCCGGCGTCGGCTCGCCACCCACCTGGTCCCGGAAGAGCGGGCGCTCACCGCTCGGTTCCTCACTCCCACCCTGGCGCGATGCACGATGGCGGTTGGAACCGCCGTCCTCGCGCGCGCTCTTGCCGAACAACTTCCCAAACAACTTCACGGGCGATTCCCCTTGACCGAAACAGACCCGCCCGTGGGGCAGGACGAACCCTGAATGAACACACCTGCCGACCCGGACATCTTGACAACGTCCGTATCCACCGGACAGTTTCCACCACACACCACGCTGATCGCGCGCCGACCCCCCGCAACCTCATGCCCGCGTCCGACGGCCGCCATGCACCGCCGCGTCACCGTGATGACGACCGAGCGTAGTCAGGACGCTTCGCCGGTCGCAAGGCATCCACGATGATCTTCTCAGCACGCGTCACCGTGGCCGTGGCCTGCTCCTTCTCCAACGTCTGGACCACCCCGCCCGGAATGTTGAGGGCGGGCTCCAGATCCTGCGGCTTGCCGATGACCTTGAAGCTGTACGGCGCGGTCACCGCCTTGCCGTCCACCTGTACGTCACCGCCGCCACCGGAGAAGTATGTACGCGCGACCACCCGGACGTCATTGACCTGGATGGCCTCGGCGCCCGCGGCCCGCAGCTCCTGCAGCGCGTCGAGCAGCATGTCGGGGGAGACCGTACCGCTCGGGTCGTCGATCGTCAGCGTGATCCCCGGCCCCTGCGCGGCGACCGTGCCCGCCAGGACGCCGAGCTGCTGCTCCTTCTCCCGCGTCTGCTTGCGAGCCTCCTCCGCCTGGTCCGAGCTGGTCTCCAGCTCGGTGCGCTGGTCGTCCAGGCGCGACTTCTCGTCCTCCAGCCGCTGCGTACGGTTGTCCAGCTCGTCCAGGATCCGCACCAGGTCCTCCTGGCGGGCCCCGCGCAGCGCGCTGTCGTCGTTGTTGGACCGCACCTGGATCGCGAGCCCCAGGCCGAGGCCGAACAGCAGCAGGGCGACGACGAGCTGAGCCCGCGTCACCCGCGGCGGCCAGAGACCGGCCGCCAACCTCTGCCGCCCGGTGAGCTGTTGGGGCTCCTGAGGGGCGCCGGGGTCCTCGGGGGCTCCGGAGGCGGGCGCGGCGCCCTGGAGGGACGGCAGCTCGCGTCCGCGCGCGGCGTCGCCCCGCTCGGGCCCGCCCGCCGGCCGCTCGTCCGGCGCGCTCCCGTCCGGGTCGTTCCCGACTGGCTTGTTCTCGTCGTTCATCGGCCTCACGCCCGGAACACGTGCCGCCGGATCGCGGCAGCGTTGGAGAAGATCCGGATGCCGAACACGACGACCACCCCGGTGGACAGCTGGGCGCCCACGCCCAGCTTGTCGCCCAGGAAGACGATGAGCGCGGCGACCACCACGTTCGACAGGAAGGAGACGACGAACACCTTGTCGACGAAGATGCCGTCGAGCATGGCCCGCAGGCCGCCGAAGACCGCGTCCAGCGCGGCGACGACGGCGATGGGCAGATAGGGCTCGACCACTGCCGGCACCTCGGGCCGGACCAACAGCCCGACCACGACTCCCACGACGAGGCCCAGTACGGCGATCACGATGTGCCCTTCTCGGTGTCTGCCGCGCGCCGCCCGTTGCCTTTCGCGGCGGCGTCGGCCTTCGGCTGTGCTGTGCGTACGATCAGGCTCGGCGCGGCGGGCAGCCGCACCTCGCCCTCATCGGAGATCTTGGTGCGGATGTCGAAGTCGTCCCGCAGGGAGCGCAGATACAGACCGTCGGCGCTGGCTTGAAATGCCTCGCTCAGCTTCTTCCCGTCCCCCACCGCGAGCACGGTGTACGGCGGCACCAGCGGCCTGTTGTCGACCAGTATGGCGTCGCCCGCGGCCCTGATCGCCGACAGCGACGTCAGCCGCTGGTCGTTGATCGCGATCGCTTCAGCGCCGGACTCCCACAGGCCGTTGACCACCCGCTGCATGTCCCGGTCCCGTACCCGGCCGGTGTCGGAGAACCCGCTGCTCTCGCGCGGTCCGCCACCGCCCGAGGATGCCTCCTTGGCGTCGTCCACCACGAGCTTCACCCCCGGACCCGTCACCGGGGTCGCACCGGCCAGCAGCCCGACCAGCTCCCCCTGGTCCCCGCCCTGCGAGCGCAGCGCCGCGCGCTGCCGGTCGCCGACCTCGCCGCGCAGCTTCTCGACGGTCCGCTCCAGCGTGTCGGCCGCCGAAGTCTCCGCGTTGATGCGGTCGATCAGCTCTTCGCGCTCCTTGGCCACGACCGGGGCCGAGATCCGCGCCTGGGCCGCGCCGACGGTGACCACCAGAGCGGCCAGCACCAGCCCGGCCGCGAGCCCCAGTTTCGCCCTGAGGGTGCGGGGCAGTCCGCCCTCCTCGGCGTCCCTGCGGGCCGCCGCCTCCGCGTACCCCTCGTCGAGGCCGTGGTTCATCACGTTGTTCAGCAGCGACATCGACGCGTCGGGGCGCGCGTGCGGAGAAACGGTGCTCCGATCGGGGGACTGCTGCGACATGCCGCACATCGTCGCACGTCGTGAACGCTACCGCCGAATGGCCCCACCCCTGTGCCGGGCGGCCTCCGGGGAGGCCGCCCGGCACAGGGGGACGACAGGTGGGGCGAAGTGCCTAGTGCCCGGCGCCGTCCACCACGGACGACCACTCGTCGAGCAGCGCCTGGGCCGACGCGTCGTCAGGACCCTCGGCCCACAGATGGGTGACGGCCTCGGACGGGTCCGGCAGCACCATCACCCAACGGCCGTCGGCCTCGACCACCCGGACACCGTCGGTCGTGTCCACTTGCCGGTCCCCGGCCGCCTCCACGACACTGCGCATCACGAGCCCCTTGACGGCCCACGGAGTGGCCAGATCCCGCCGCAGGACGTGCGCGCGCGGGATACGGGCGTCGATCTGGCTCAGCGTGAGCTGCGTACGCGCCACCAGCCCGATCAGCCGCACGAAGGCCGCCGTACCGTCCAGCACGCTGCTGAACTCCGGCACGATGAACGCTCCGCGGCCGTCGCCGCCGAAGATGGTGGTCTCCTCGCGGCCCACCCGGGTCAGATCGTCGGGCGACGTCGTCGTCCACTCGACCTGCGTGCCGTGGTACGCGGCGACCTGCTCGGCGATCCTCGTCGTGGTCACCGGCAGCGCCACCCGACCGCTGCGCCGTTCCGCCGCGACCAGGTCGAGCAGGACGAGCAGCGCCCGGTCGTCCTCGATGATCCGGCCGCGCTCGTCCACGAGGGACAGCCGCTCACCCACGGGGTCGAACCGGACGCCGAACGCGGCGCGCGCCGAGGCCACGATCTCGCCGAGCCTGACCAGTCCGGAGCGACGGGATTCGGCCGTTTCGGTCGGACGGGATTCGTCCAGACCGGGGTTGATGGTCAGCGCGTCGACACCGAGCCGGCCCAGCAGGCTGGGCAGTACGAGCCCGGCGCTGCCGTTCGACGCGTCGACCACGACCTTGAGTCCGGCCTCGGAAATGCCCGTCGTGTCGACGTTGCGGAGCAGCGAGCCGGTGTACGAGTCGAAGACGCTGGCCGGGAAGTGCAGATCGCCGATCTCGCCGGGGAACGCGCGACGGTACTCCTGGCGCGCGTAGACCCGGTCCAGCTTGCGCTGGCCCGCCTGGGACAGGTCGGCGCCCCGCTCGTCGAAGAACATGATGTCGACGGAGTCGGGCACCCCGGGCGAGGTACGGATCATGATCCCGCCGGCGCTGCCCCTGGCGGTCTGCTGCCGGGCCACCGGCAGCGGCACGTTCTCCAGGTCCCTGACGTCGATGGCGCTGGACTGCAGCGACGAGATCACGGCTCGCTTGAGGGCGCGCGCACCACGTGAGTGGTCACGCGCCGTGGTGACGGTGGACCCCTTCTTGAGCGTGGTCGCGTAGGCGCCCGCCAGCCGCACCACGACCTCAGGGGTGATCTCCACGTTCAGGATGCCGGAGACGCCGCGGGCGCCGAAGAGGTTCGCCTGTCCGCGGGACTCCCAGATCACCGAGGTGTTGACGAAGGCGCCTGCCTCGATGGTCTTGAACGGGTAGACCCGCACATTGCCCTGGATGATCGATTCTTCGCCGACGAGGCACTCGTCGCCGATGACGGCGCCGTCCTCGATCCTGGCGGCCCGCATGATGTCGGTGTTCTTGCCGATCACGCAGCCGCGCAGATTGCAGTGCTGGCCGATGTACACGTTGTCGTGGACCACGGCCCGGTGGAGGAAGGCGCCGGTCTTGACGACGACGTTGGATCCGACGACGGTGTGTTCGCGGATTTCCGCGTCCGCCTCGACCTTCGCGTAGTCACCGATGTACAGCGGACCGCGCAGTACGGCGTCGGGATGGACTTCGGCGCCTTCGGCCACCCAGACGCCGGGAGAGATCTCGAAGCCGTCGATGTCGACGTCGACCTTGCCTTCGAGCACGTCGGCCTGGGCCTTCACATAGCTCTCGTGCGTACCGACGTCCTCCCAGTAGCCCTCGGCGATATAGCCGAAGACGGGCTTGCCCTCCTTCATGAGCTGCGGGAAGACATCACCGGACCAGTCGACGGAGACATCGGCCTCGACATAGTCGAAGACCTCGGGCTCCATCACGTAAATGCCGGTGTTGACGGTGTCCGAGAAGACCTGTCCCCAGGTGGGCTTCTCCAGAAAGCGTTCGACCTTTCCTTCCTCGTCCACGATCGTGATACCGAATTCCAGCGGATTCGGCACCCGGGTCAGGCACACGGTGACCAGTGCGCCCTTCTCCTTGTGGAAAGCGATGAGGTCGGTCAGGTCGAAGTCGGTGAGAGCATCGCCGGAGATGACGAGGAAGGCGTCGTCCTTCAGCGCTTCCTCGGCGTTCTTCACGCTCCCAGCGGTACCGAGCGGCTTCTCCTCGTTGGCGTAGGTCAGCTCCATGCCGAGCTCTTCACCGTCGCCGAAGTAGTTCTTGACGAGAGAGGCCAGGAATTGCACGGTTACGACGGTCTCAGAGAGCCCATGGCGCTTGAGCAACCGCAGCACATGCTCCATGATCGGCCGGTTCACGACCGGCAGGAGCGGCTTGGGCATGCTTGAGGTCATGGGGCGAAGTCGAGTGCCTTCGCCACCGGCCATCACAACGGCCTTCATGTCGGAAGCGTCCTCCTTGAAGAGACGGGCTCGCCGACTTCACCCGTCTGGGCACCCGGGTCGGAAGAGAGTCCCCTCGGCGGTCAGGCGCGGACCGACGCGACACTGCGCGGCACCACATTGACGAGCTCAATCGGCCACGGTGTCCGCCCTCACGAGCCGGCGGACCTGGACCACATAGAGGACTCCTGCCCACCAATACAGACTTGTACCCCATCCGGCGAACGCCCATCCGAAAACTTCGGCGAGTGACGCAAGCCATCCACTTCTGTCACTGAGGAGCAGCAGAGGGAAGGCGTACATCAAGTTGAAGGTAGCGGCCTTTCCGAGGAAGTTCACCTGGGGCGGCGGATAGCCGTGGCGTCGAAGGATGGCCACCATGACCAGAAGCATCAGCTCACGGGCCAAAAGGGCCGCGGTGAGCCACAGCGGCAGGATCTCGCGCCATGTGAGGCCAACCAGGGTGGAAAGGATGTACAGCCGGTCGGCGGCGGGGTCGAGAACCCGCCCCAGGCTGCTGATCTGGTTCCACCGGCGGGCGAGCTTGCCGTCGAGATAGTCGCTGATGCCGCTCAGCATCAGGACGAGCAGGGCCCACAGGTCGCTGTTGGGGCCGCCGAACTCAGGGCGAAGAATCAGCCACAGGAAGAGCGGAACGCCGACGAGGCGGGCCATGCTGAGGATGTTGGGGATGGTGAGTACCCGGTCCGTCTGAACGCGGGTCTCCTGGACCTCCACCCGGGGGCCTCCTGTGTGGAACGTGCCGACGATGCCTCCTGACCTTACCCTCATAGTCGGCGATCGGGTCCCAGGGGGTCGTGAACGCAGAAATGCCCCGCACCAGAAGGTGCGGGGCATTCCCACAATAATTGTTCGGCGGCGTCCTACTCTCCCACAGGGTCCCCCCTGCAGTACCATCGGCGCTGTGAGGCTTAGCTTCCGGGTTCGGAATGTAACCGGGCGTTTCCCTCACGCAATGACCACCGAAACACTATGAAGATATCCAACAACTGACGCATCTAATTAGAAACGCCAACACGGCTGTTCGTTACTTCAGAACTAACACAGTGGA
>NZ_QQNA01000037.1 GCF_003346515.1 Streptomyces corynorhini | reverse complement strand
GGCCGCAACGTCCTGGCCGTCCGGGTGCACCAGTGGTCGGCGGGCAGTTATCTGGAGGACCAGGACATGTGGTGGATGTCCGGGATCTTCCGCTCCGTCGCCCTGCTGCACCGGCCGCTCGACGGCGTGGGCGACGTCTTCGTCCACGCCGACTACGACCACACGCGCGGCGAGGGTGTCCTGCGGGTGGACGCCGAGGCGACCGGCCGGATCACGGTGGCCGAACTCGGCCTGGACCTCGCCGTGGGCGAGCGGGCGCGCGTCCCCGTCGAACCGTGGACCGCCGAGACGCCCCGGCTCTACGACGTGGAACTGACCACGGCGGGCGAACGTGTACGGCTGCGGGTCGGCTTCCGTACGGTCGTGGTGGAGGAAGGGCTCCTCAAGGTCAACGGCACACCGATCCTGCTGCGCGGGGTGAACCGGCACGAGTGGGACCCGGACACCGGCCGCACCCTGAGCGCGGAGACGATGCGCCACGACATCGAGCTGATGAAGCGGCACAACGTCAACGCGGTGCGCACCAGCCACTATCCGCCGGACGCCCGCTTCCTCGACCTCTGCGACGAGCTGGGCCTGTGGGTGGTCGACGAGTGCGATCTGGAGACGCACGGCTTCTTCCTGACCGGCTGGCGGGACAACCCCAGCGCCGACCCCCGGTGGCGGGAGGCGTATCTCGACCGGATGAGCCGGATGGTCGAGCGCGACAAGAACCACGCCAGCGTCATCATGTGGTCGCTGGGCAACGAGGCCGGGACCGGGGACAATCTGCGGGCCATGGCCGACTGGTCGCACGAGCGCGACCCGGGGCGTCCGGTGCACTACGAGGGCGACTGGGACAGCGGCTACGTCGACGTGTACAGCAGGATGTACGCGGACCACGAGGAGACCGACCGCATCGGCCGCCGCGCCGAGGAACCCACGAAGGACCCGGCGCTGGACGAGCACCGCCGCGCGCTGCCGTTCATCCTGTGCGAGTACGCGCACGCCATGGGCAACGGTCCGGGTGGACTGAGCGAGTACCAGCGGCTGTTCGAGCAGCATCCCCGGCTCCAGGGCGGCTTCGTCTGGGAGTGGATCGACCACGGCATCCGGCGCCGCACCCCGGACGGCCGGGAGTTCTTCGCGTACGGCGGGGACTTCGGCGAGGTGGTCCACGACGGCAACTTCGTGGCCGACGGGCTGGTCTTCCCCGACCGCACGCCCTCCCCCGGGCTGCACGAGTTCAAGAAGGTCGTCGAGCCGGTGACGGTACGGATCGATCCGCACGCCCGCACCGTCTCGGTGCGCAGCACGCTGGACTTCGCGGACACCGGGCAGCTGCGCTTCCACTGGCGGCTGGAGGACGACGGCGTCGCGCGCGCCGGGGGCGAACTGGCCGCGCCCGTCGTGGCACCGGGCGGTACGGCCGTGCTGCCCTGGCCCGCGGAGCTGGCCGGGGCAGCCGGCGCGGCGGCGGACGGCGAGCGGTGGCTGACGGTGAGCGCGCGGCTCGCCGAGGACGAGGCGTGGGCGCCCGCCGATCACGAGGTGGCCTGGGGGCAGGCGCTCCTGACGCCGGCGGCGCCCGCGCCGGCGCCCGGCCGGAGCGCGCGCCCGGCCGAGCGGGAGGCCCTGATCACCCTGGGCGAGGGCGTCTTCGACGCGTGGACGGGACGTCTCGTACGGATCGGGGACCTGGCCGTCGAGGGCCCGCGGCTGGATCTGTGGCGCGCTCCCACGGACAACGACCTGCGCGGCTGGAAGGGTTCGGTCGCCGATCAGTGGCGGCAGGCGGGTCTCGACCGGCTGGAGCACAAGGTGCTCTCCGTCGGGACCGGCGACGAGGGGCTGACCGTGACCACCCGGGTGGCCGCCGCCGGTACCGACGCCGCCATGATGGCGGTGTACCGCTGGAGCGCGCCCGAGGACCGGCCGGGAACACTGCGGCTGACCCTGGAGGTGCGGCCGGTCGGCTCCTGGGACCTGCCGCTGCCGCGCCTCGGGCTGCGCGCCGCCGTGCCGGGGACGCTGGACACGGTCGGCTGGTTCGGCGGCGGGCCGCACGAGGCGTACCCCGACACCCGTACCGCCGCGCGGATCGGCCGGTTCGCCGCTTCGCTGGACGACCTGCAGACCCCGTATCTCTTCCCGCAGGAGAACGGCAGCAGGACCGGCGTCCGCTGGGCGCTGCTGACGGACCGTACGGGCGGCGCGGGGCTGCGGATCAGCGGGCCCGTGCCGTTCGCCCTCGCCGCGCGCCCGTGGACCAGCGAGGACCTGGACGCGGCGCGCCACCCCACGGACCTGGTGCGCCGTGACACCGTCCAGCTGAGTCTGGACGCCGCGCTCCAGGGCATCGGCAGCGCGTCGTGCGGTCCCGGCGTGCTGCCCGAGTACCGGCTGTTCGCCGGGCCCGCCACCTTCACCCTCGACTGGGAGACGGTCACGGACTGACCGGCGCCGCCCCGTGCGCGCGGCCTCCCCGGAGCGAATCCGGGGAGGCCGCACGCGGTCCTGGAGGGGAGGCGCGTCAGCGCTTGATCTCCTTGATCCGCAGCATCCGCGTGATCACCTTGTCCAGCTCGTCGTCCTCGAAGACCTTCTTCCAGTCGTCCTTGACGATCGACTCACGGCCGTAGTCCATGGCGATGAGGCAGGCGTCCGAGAACGGGTTGTCGCCCTTGAGGGTGTTGGCGAGCGCGACCTGCGTGTGGCCGAGGAGCATCGCGCGGGCGGCGGCCTCCGGGACACCGACGGTGTGGACCGTCTCGTGCAGCGCCTCGGTGAGCAGGGCGCCGACCATGCAGGCGATCGTCTCGACGAGGGTGGGCTCCAGGACGGCGAGCTGCTTGACGGTCACCCAGTGCACGTCCACGACGGGCGCGTACATGGTGCGGATGACGGCCTCGGCCAGCTCCTGGACGGCCGGGTCAGGACCCTCGAAGGAGGCGACGACCTCCTGGGGCGCGGCGATGCCGCCGAAGGTGTCCGCGTACTCCTCCTTGGTGGTGCGCTCCAGGAAGACCGAGGGGTGACAGGGGTGGGCCACCGCGTTGTGCACGTCGTCGCGGCGGGTCAGCAGGCCCGCGTAGGCGGCGGCGGGGTCGAGGGTGAGCAGCACCGCGCCGGGCTTCATGGCGGGGACGAGCAGCTCGGAGACCTTGCCGAGGACGATGTCGGGCACCGCGAGGATGAGCACGTCGGCCTGGGCGGCGGCCTCCTCGGAGTCGGTCAGCTCACGGCCGAGTCCGCGGATCAGCTCCTGGCCCTGGGGCGAGTTCTCGGCGAACAGCACCCGGAAGTCGCTCTTGACGAGGTTGTTGGAGACGCGCTGGCCCATCTTGCCAGCGGCGCCGATGACGGCGACGGTCTTGTTCTCGGTGGCCATTACTTGCTCCTCTGAAGTGTGCTGATGCAGTGCCGGGTCCACTGGTCCTCGATCCCGGCAGTGGTCTCGAATCCGTCGTCCTGCCAGGGAAGCCAGTGCTCGACGATCTGGTTGATGCCGCGCTGCTCGGGCCGTACGGTCTCCACCAGGTGGGCGTAGTCGAGGAGGCCCTCGCCGAGCGGGCAGCCGGCGTAGGTGAAGCCCACCCAGCCGTCCCTGCGGGTGAAGGCGAAGTCCTTGACGTGGATGTTGACGACGTACGGCGCGGTGGCGGCGACGACGTCCTTGGGGCGTTCCAGCCGGGCCACGCAGTTGCCGGGGTCGAGCACGACTCCCAGGTGGGGGCTGTCGACGGCGCGGACCACGGTGAGGAGGTCGTCGGTGGAGACCTGTTCGTAGGTCTCCAGGCCGAGCGTGACGCCCCGGGCCGCGTAGGACGGGACGCTCGCGCGCAGCAGCTCCGTCGCCTCGGCGGCGTCGGGGCGGTGGTCGGCGGTGTTGAACATGGAGCGGACGAAGGTGACCCCGAGCTTGTCCGCGAGGCCGAGATAGGTGGCGAGGCGGTCCTGCCGGATGCCGCGGGTGCCGAGTTCCAGGGTGATGTCCAGGTCCTCGGCGAGGCGGCGGATACCGGCGAGGCGGGCGTCGTCGAAGGTCTCGATCAGCGGGTAGTCGCAGATCTGGAAGACGTCGCCGCCCAGTTCACGGGTGTTGTGGAGCATCCGCTCCACGGTGAGGGGCTCGGGCGCGCGGGAGGAGACGCGCCAGAAGTAGGCGTAGGTGCTCAGTCCGTAGGCCATCAGGCGTGCTCCTTCTCGGCGGCCCGGTCGCTCATCTCGTCGAGGATGCGCTCGACGGCGTGCGGGTCGTGGGCGAAACGCCCGAGGAACAGTCCGTCGACTCCGGGGCCGAGACGGCCCAGGAGCCCGGGGCCCGCGCTGCCGCCGTAGATCACCCGGCTGCCGGCGTGGCGCGGGCGCTCGGCCAGCCAGGCGCCGAGGGCCGCGCAGACGGTGCCGATGTGCTCGGGGGAGGCGGGTTCCGGCGCGCCGATGGCCCACTGGGGCTCGTAGGCGACGACGATCTCGCCGTCGGCCCCGCCGTCGTGCGCGGCGGTGGCGAGCACGCGCTCCAGTTCGGCGACGGTACGGGCCGCGGCCTCGGCCGGGCCGACCCGGTCGAGTTCGCCGACGCAGAGCACGGGGGTGAGTCCGTTGCGCAGCGCGGCGGCGGTCTTGGCGGCGACCACCGTGTCGCCCTCGCCGAAGAGGCGGCGCCGCTCTGCGTGGCCGACCTCGGCGTAGGAGCAGCCGATCTCCTTGAGGTACGGGCCGGAGACCTCGCCGGTGAAGGGGCCCCGGTCGTCGGTGGCGAGGTCCTGGGCGCCGACCCGTACGCCCGTACCGGCGAGGACGGAGCCGAGCGGGACGATCGCGGGGAAGGCGGGCAGCACGAACAGCTCGGTGAGGCCGCCGGTGACGGCCGGGTGCGTGGCGGCGATCTCGCCGATGCGGCGGGCCCAGTTGAGGGTCTCGTGATGTCCGAAGTACATCTTCAGGCTCACCCCGAGCAGGGTGGGTGCGGACATCAGGCGGCGGCTTCCTCGTCGGTCTCGTAGTCGTTCATCAGCTGGACCTTGGCCGCGGAGGCGGAGGACTCGTCGAAGCGGTAGGTCAGCCACTCGGCGGCCAGCCTGCGGGCCAGCTCCACGCCGACGACGCGCTGTCCGAAGGTGAGGACCTGGGCGTTGTTGGAGAGGACCGCGCGCTCGACGGAGAAGGAGTCGTGGGCGGTGACGGCCCTGATGCCCTTGACCTTGTTGGCGGCGATCGCCACGCCGAGGCCGGTGCCGCAGACGAGCAGGGCGCGGTCGGCCTCGCCGCGCGCGACCATCTCGGCGGCGGCGATCGCGATGGTCGGGTAGGCGGTGTGGCCGTCGGCGTCGACGCCGACGTCGGTGACGGAGGCGACCAGGGCGTTCGCGCCCAGGTCCCGCTTGAGTATTTCCTTGTAGTCGTAGCCGGCGTCGTCCGAGCCGACGACGATCCGCAGCTTGTCGCTCATGGGGGGGGGTGCTCCTCGGTGGGTGGGTTTCAGCGGCCGGTGGGCGCGGCGAGCACGCCGTGCACGGCGCGGACGATCAGGGCCAGGGAGTGGGCACCGGCGTCCGGGGTGCCCAGGGACCGTTCGGCGTGCGGACGGGCGCGGCCCATGCGCGGTACGAGATCGGCGGTGGCCTTCGCGGCCGCCTCCGCGGCGGTAGCGGCGCGGTCCCAGGCCGGGGCGAGGGCCTCGCCCTCGGCGGTCGCGGTGGCGAGGGTCTCGGCGAAGGGGACGAGGACGTCGACCATCGTCTTGTCGCCGACCTCGGCGCCGCCCAGGCGCCGTACGGCGGCGGAGGCTTCGCCGACACCGTCGGCGACGGTGCGGGCGGTGGGCCTGTCGGTGTCGCCGAGCGCGGCGGCGACGGCGTTCAGGAGCACGCCCCACAGTGCGCCGGAGGTGCCGCCCGCCCGGTCGGACCAGGCGTCGGCGGCGGCGCCGACGGCGGTGCCCGCGCCCGCGCCCGCCTCGACCGCCGCGGCGGCGGCCCGGTGCGCGGCTCCGGAGCCGCGGCTCATGCCGATGCCGTGGTCGCCGTCGCCGGCGACGGCGTCGACGCGGCCCAGCTCCTCGGCGTTCTCGTCGACCGTGTCGCGGATCGCGGTCAGCGCGGCGAGAGCGGTGCGGGCGGCCGCGCGGGACTCCTCGGTGGCGGGGGGTACGGCTTCGGCCGTCTCGTCGCGCTGTTCCGCGGCGTCGGTGCGGCCGGCGCTCGCGCGGGCGTCGCCCTTGCGGTAGGCGGGGGTGTCGGCCCCGGCGGTCCACAGGGTTTCGAGTTCGTCGTCGAGCCAGCACAGGGTGAGCGACACCCCGGCCATGTCGAAGCTGGTGACGAGTTCGCCGACCTCGGGGTCGACGGTCTCGACGCCCGCCTCGGCGAGCAGCCCGGCGACCTGCCGGTAGACGACGAAGAGTTCCTCGTACTTGACGTCGCCGAGCCCGTTGAGGATGACGGCGGCCCGCTGTCCGCGCGCCTGGTCCACGCCCTCGGGCAGTTCGGCGAGCAGGGCGGAGACCAGCAGTTCGGCGGCCTCGTCGGCGCTGGGCACGTCCTGCTCACCGATGCCGGGCTCGCCGTGTATGCCGAGGCCGACGGCCATCCGGCCCTCGGCCACGGTGAACAGCGGGTGGTCGGCGCCGGGCAGCGTACAGCCGCTGAAGGCGATGCCGAAGGAGCGGGTGCGGGCGTTGGCGTGCCGGGCGACCCGGACCACCTCCGCCAGCGGGCGGCCCTCCTCGGCCGCCGCGGCGGCGGCCTTGAACACCGGGAGGTCACCGGCGATACCGCGTCGCTTGTCCAGGTCCTCGGCGCCCGCGCTGGAGATGTCGTCGGTGACCGCGAGGCAGCGGGTCTCCACGCCCTCGGCGTTGAGCTGCTCGGCGGCCTGCCCGAAGTGCAGCACGTCCCCGGCGTAGTTGCCGTACATCAGCAGCACGCCGCCGCCGGTGTGGGCGCTCTTCGCGACGGTGCGGATCTGCCGGGCGGACGGCGAGGCGAAGACGTTGCCGACGGCCGCGCCGTGGGCGAGGCCGGGGCCGACCAGGCCGGAGAAGGCCGGGTAGTGGCCCGAGCCGCCGCCGATCACGACGGCGACCTGCCCGGGGGCGGCAGGTACGGACCGTACGACACCGCCCGACACCGGCCGCACCCAGCGGCGGTGGGCCAGGACGAAGCCCTCCAGCGCCTCGTCGGCGAAGGCGGCGGGGTCGTTGAACAAGCGGGTCATCTCAGTGCACCTCAAGAAGCGGCTGGTCCGCGGGGTCGGAGGGGTCGGTGGGCCGGCGCCGGGCCAGGATCACCATGAGCACGGCGGACAGCAGCATGAAGCCGCCCACGACGAACATGGAGAGGGTGTAGCTGCCGCTGAAGTCCTTCAGCCAGCCCGTGATGTATCCGGCGGCGAAGCCCGCGAGATTGCCCATCGTGTTGATCAGCGCGATGCCCGCGGCGGCGGCGGCGCCGGTCAGGAACCGGGAGGGGATCGACCAGAAGACGGGCAGCGCGGCGAAGATCGAGCAGGCCGTCACGGTGATCACGGCGATGGTCGCCGCCGGTGAGTCCATGTAGAGGGCGAGCGGGATCGAGATGCCGCCGATGACGGCGGGACCCGCGATGTGCCAGGTGCGCGTGGAGTGCCGGGTGGCGTGCCGCGACCAGAAGAAGAGGACGACGGCCGCCGGGAGATAGGGGATGGCGGTGATGAGCGCCTTCTCCATGACGCTGAACGACGTGCCGAAGCTCTCCTGGAAGCCCTCGATGATCGTCGGCAGGAAGAAGGCGAGGGCGTACAGGCCGTAGATGAATCCGAAGTAGACCATCGCGAGGATCCAGACCCGGCCGCTGCTGAAGGCCTCCTTCAGCGCCTCGCGGCCGTGGCTGCTCGGCGTACTGCCCGTCTTGGTGGCGTTCTCGGCGGCCAGCTCGGAGGTCAGCCACTCCTTCTCGGCGGCGTTCAGCCACTTCGCGTCGGCGGGCCGGTCGATCAGATAGAACCAGGCGATGACGCCCAGGAGGATCGCGGGGATCGACACGAACAGGAACATCACGCGCCAGCCCTCTAGGCCGAACAGTCCGTGGTGGCCGATCAGCCAGCCCGCGAGCGGGGCGCCGATGACGGTGGTGAGCGGCTGCGCGAGGTAGAAGAGGGCGAGGACCTTCGTACGGTGCCGGGTGGGCACCCACTGGCTCAGGAAGAGGATCGCGCCGGGAAAGAAGCCCGCCTCGGCGACACCGAGCAGGAAGCGCAGGCCGTAGAGCTGCTCGCTGCTCTGCACCCAGGTGAACAGCAGGGAGACGATGCCCCAGGTCACCATGATGCGGGCGAGCCAGCGACGGGCGCCGAAGCGGTGCAGCGCCATGTTGCTGGGGACTTCGAGAACGATGTATCCGATGAAGAAGACCCCGGAGGCGAATCCGAACTGCGCCGCGGTGAGCGCCAGGTCCTTCCCCATCCCGTTCGGCTCCGCGAAGGAGACGGCGGTGCGGTCCAGATAGTTCACGAAGAACATCAGGGCCACGAAGGGGACGAGCCGGATCGAGACCTTCCTGATCGCTGATCTCTCCACGGCGGATGGAGGCGCGGTGGTGGCACCCATGGTGACTCCCTCGGCTGCGCCGGACAGCTCCGTCCGGACTCGGGTCATAGTCGGCAGCGATCGTGGCGCGAAGACGCGGCACCCGCTCGACCGGCTGATGTGTCTTCAACGTAACCCCCAGAAGAAAATTGGTCACCAATTGACCAATGTGGCGAGGGTCACTCTTCGTGTGACCTGGATCTCTCTTGACAACAACGCGGAACGGTCGAGAATGAGACGACTCAGGACGCCACTGAACAGCGAGAACACCCATCTGGTGTACTGGTGACCGTGACCAGTCAGCCCGCTCAGCCCGCGTCCCCGTCGTCGGATCTCGCCCAGCTGCTCCGCCCTGTCGTGCGCGAGTCCTCGGTCAGCGAGGTCGCCAAGCGGCTCCTCGACCACCTCTCCGCGGGTGACATCAAGCCCGGCACCCGGCTGCCCGCCGAGCGTCAGCTCGCCGAGGCGCTGGGCGTCGCGCGCTCCAGCGTGCGGGGCGCCCTCTCGGCGCTCGACGTACTCGGCATCGTGGAGATCCGGCCCGGGTCGGGTTCGTACGTACGCGAGGGGACCTCGGAGTTCCTGCCGCGCGCCATCAACTGGGGCCTCATGCTCGGCCAGCGGCGCACCCAGGACCTGGTGGAGGTGCGCACACACCTGGAAGGGGTCTCGGCGCGGCTGGCGGCGGAACGCGCCGTCGACGAGGACGTGGTGCGGCTGGAGGACCATCTGCGCCGGATGCGCGACGCGGGGACGGACGCCGCGTCGTTCATCGACGCGGACATCGCCTTCCATCTGGAGACGGCGACCATCGCGGGCAACTCGGTGCTCAGCGACATCCTGCACAGCATCCGGGCGCTGCTACAGGTGTGGATGGAACGGGTCAGCGATCTGGAGGGCACGGTGAGCGGCACGCTGTGCGAGCACGACGCCGTGCTGGCCGCGATCCGCGACCGCGATCCCGACGCGGCCAACGAGGCCATGGCCGAGCACATGCGCATGGCCAACGCGCGGCTGCGGGAGTCCATCGACTCCGACGACCGCCCGTCCGACTGACCGGCCGACCGACCGACCGGCTGACCGGCTGACCGGCTCGCCCCGGGACCGCACGGGCGGTACCGGGGCGGCGACGACTACCAGTCGCGGGCGTCCCGCGAGCCCTGATGGCGGCCCGGCCCCGCGAGCGGCGCCGACGCGGGCCGACGGTCCGTCGTCGCGTCGTGGGACGGCGGCCACACCGGACGGGCCGGCGGGCCGTTCCGTACGGCCCCCTTCGCCTGGGGCCGGTCCCACTCCCCCTCGCCGAGGACGAGCAGCGGGTCGAACATCACGACGACGCCCGCCAGCACCAGGAAGACCACCGGGCCGAGCAGCATGGGGAACATGATCGACGCGGCGGAACCACCACCCGCGGAGACCCCGGTGAGCCCCTGGAGATGCACGCTGATCGCGGCCATCCCCGTGTAGTGCATTCCGGTCACGGCACCGGCCATCACCATGCTCGCCCCGAGGCTCGCCAGGAAGCCGTGGACCGACACGGCCGCCCAGAGCGCGGCGGTCGCGGCCACGATGGCGACCAGCACGGAGAGCACCACGACCGTGGCGTCGTACTCCATCCGGCCGTGCAGCCGCATCCCGGCCATGCCGAGGTAGTGCATGGCGGCCACTCCGAGGCCGGTCAGGACGCCCGCGCTCAGCAACGCGCCCCGGGACGCGCCGCGGTAGCCCACGATGAAGACCCCGATGCCGACCACGACGATGGCCACCGCGAGGCTGGCCAGGGTCGTCGGCACGTCGTAGCCGATCGGCACCTCCTTGACCTGGAACCCGATCATGGCGATGAAGTGCATCGTCCAGATCCCCGAGCCGATGGACGTCGCGCCGAGCGCCAGCCATCCGGGCTTCCAGGACCGTTCCGTCCGCAGCGACCTGGTGGTGCAGCGAAGCCCCAGAGCCGACCCCAGGCAGGCCATGACATAGGCCGCCACCGGCGTGACGGCTCCGTAATTGAATCCATCGATGGTGCCCTGCATGAGCGGTGCGCCCTCCACTCCAGGTGAATTATGTGTAGAACCCGTGTGTTTATGGTGGCGACACTATGGCCAGAATCGGCCTGTACATACACCGCGTCGATCACTTGTTGATAAAGGTGTCGTACATGGCGTGATCGAATGATCCATATCTGCATCGATGTCGCGACTTGTCCCGTTCGGCCGCCTCACCGGCTCGGTCGCGGCCCTCCTCCCACCCGGGTGACCTGCGGCGCCACCGCCCGAAGGGGGGCCCTGGTTCCCGGAGTTCGGCGTCCCTACCCTGTTGCCGGTGCCTCACCGGGCACCGCCACATCGCAGGCCGCACGCTTCCCCCTGAGCACGAGGAGATCCGATGCCACATCGCCCCCGCCGCCTCCTGACCGGCTCGCTCGCCGCCGCGTCACTGATCGCGGGTCTGCTCCTGCTGCCGGCGCCGGGCGCCGCCGCCAACGAGCCGCTCCCCGAGGGCCCGGCCACCCTGGGGGACTTCGCCGCCGCGTCCGTCCCGCAGTGGAACTTCGCGCGGGCCAACAACAACGACCCCTGCTGGCCGGAGTCCGCCTTCGGCCCCGACGGCGCACCGGCCACCGGCGGCGGCGTGCAGAACTGGCCGAACAGCGACGGCGGTTGCGCTCCGCACGGGGCGCCGTTCCCCACGTACTACACCGCCCAGAAGTGCTCCTCCGACGAGATCCGCGTCGTCTTCACCCTCTATCAGGCCACCAGCGGCTTCAAGCCCTCGGGACACCGGCACGACTTCGAGCACGTCGAGGTGGTTTGGCGCAAGAACGGGACCGACTGGACCAGGGACCGGCTGCTGCTGAGCGCGCACGGCGGCCACCGCGTCGTGTCGTGGGCCGACGCGGAGAGCTGGAACCGCGACAGGGGACACGCCGCGAAGGGGCTGGAGCACCCCCGGATCTTCGTGGGGTACGGCAGCCACTCGATGTACAACAACCAGGGCGGCCGCAAGGACGTCATCTCCGCCTACACCGACGAGTACCGGGCCGCCGACTATCCGTCCTGGGCGGACCAGGGCGGCGGTCTGGTGGAGGTCGCCAGGGACAGCGCGCTCCAGCAGAGGTTCGACGCGAACGCCGCCGCCTGGGGCAGCGCCGACAGCAACCCCGGCAAGATGGCGCGGGAGTCCTGCTCCCACTGACGGCTCCCCCGACGGCAGCCGCCGACGCTCCCGCCGACGGCTCCGCCCGCGGTCCGGACCGCGGGCCCCGTCCGGCCGCGCGGAACCAGCCGCCCCCCGCGCGACGTTGCCCGAGCAGCGCCGCGCGCGGGCGGCGCCGGTCCACTAGGGTCCGTCTTCCAGCGGATCACGGCCGGTGGATACCGCTATCTGCGCCTGGAGCAGCAGCTGGTCTCCGGGCCCCGCGGCCCGGCCGAGTTCGTGGACTACTGCCTGGGCGATCCGGCGACCCGCGCTCCGCTGCGCGATCCCGGCCTCACCGAGGCGGGCGTGGGCCACGCGGTCGACGCGCGCTCGGGCGACTTCTACTGGACGGCGCTGTGGGCGGGGCCGTTCACGCTCGCCGGGCTGGCCGGGACCACGGCCGAGATCGTCGCGCTCACCAACGCCGAGCGGGCCGCCGCCGGGCTCCGGCCGCTGGCGGACGACGCCCGGCTGGCGGCGGCGGCCCAGGGCCACTGCGCCGACATGGCGGACCGCGCCTTCTACGCGCACACCTCGCCGGAGGGGCACCGGCCGTGGGACCGCGCGGCGGCGGCCGGAGCCGCCCACCGGGGCGTCGGCGAGAACATCGCCTGCGGCCAGCGCACGGCGCGCGAGGTGGTCCGGGGCTGGATGGACAGTCCTGGTCACCGGGCCAACATCCTCGCACCGGACTTCACCCATCTGGGCACGGGGTTCGCGGGCGGCGGCCCGGCCGGTACCTACTGGGCGCAGGTGTTCGGCCAGGTGTGACGCGCGTGTGACGACGCGCCGGTCAGCCCGCCCGCATGGCCGTCACGGTGAAGGTGTCGCCGCAGACGACCGGCTTGGAGGAACTCAGGGTCATGGCGTCCTTGGAGCCCGGCGGATAGATCTTGATCAGGCTCGGCGCGGCCCAGCAGGACGACCCCTTGATGCCCTTGTTCAGCGTGTGCAGCGTGGTCTGCGCGGTGCCTCCGGCGGCGAGCCTCACGGCGCCGAGCTGCCCGCCCTCGCGGGTGGCCGGCTGCCCGATGGTGGCGCCGTCGCCCGCGAGGAGCGAGACGCCGGGGAAGCCCTGGAGCGTGCAGGCGCCGGACGCCTTGTTGACGAGCCGCAGGTCGTAGCGGATGTTGCCCGCGCCCACGTCCGGGGCGCTGAGACTGATCCCGAGCTGGTCGGCCGTGCACCGTGAGGCCGCGGCGGTCCTCGTCCCGCCGCTCGCCGACTGGGCGGCGGGCTCGGAGGCGGCCGACGGCGACCGCGACCCGCCACCGGCCGCCGGGGAGGTGGCGGTGGTGGGATCGGCGGGGGTGGTGGGGGATGCGCCGCTCGCCGAGGACGGGCTGTCGGAGCCCGCCGCCGCACCGTCGCCCGAGGTGCCGCCACCGGCTCCGCAGGCGGCCGTGGCGACGGCGAGCACCGTCGCGCTCAGCGCCACCGCGCCGACGCGCCACACCCGGCGGCCCGCCTTCGGGGCCCGGCGGGTGGCCCGTGGGACCGCCCGGGTCCGCTGCCGGTCCTGTGTGTCCTGGGAAGTCGTCCTGGGGATCTGGAAGTGATCGGACATACGGTCCACCTGCCCCTCCATGTCGCACGTATACCCAGGCATACATATACCCCGATATACGCAGAGCGTCCGCTCTTCCCAGGAAGACGGCGTTCCGAGCCGATCCGTGCCCGGGACGGCGGGCGATTCCGGCGCGGTGGTGTGAGACTTCAGATGAGGAGTTGATCGCATGGCGAGCCCATCTTCCGGCGGGGCCGAGCGGGAGGGCCTCGACGAGCGGCTGCTCGACAAGCTGCTGGCCGAGGCGCACGCGGCGGCCCCGATGGACCTCCCCGAGCTGGCGGACCGCTGCGCGGTCGCCATCGGGCTGGAGGGCCTCGTCGTCTATCTCGTCGACATCCAGCAGCGGCATCTGATACCGCTGACGCACGGTCTGCCCACGATCGACCTGGACTCCACGGCCGCGGGCTGGACCTACCGGACGCTCGATCTGCGGGTCGAGGAGCGCGACGACGGTGTGCTCACCGTCTGGCTGCCGCTGGTCGACGGGGCGGAGCGGCTCGGGATCCTCGGCGTACGGACCATCGCGCTCGACCCCGTACGGCTGCGGCGCTGCCGGATGCTCGGCTCCGTCCTGGCCATGGCGATCACCTCGAAACGCGCGTACAGCGACAGCTTCGCGCGGCACTCGCGTACCGAACCGATGGACCTGCCCGCGGAGATGCTCCGCGCCCTGCTCCCGCCGCGGACCATCGGCGGCGAACACGCCGTTTCCACCGCCGTGCTGGAGCCCGCCTACCACATCGGCGGGGACGCCTTCGACCACTCCCTGACCCAGTCGACCCTGCACGCCGCGATCTTCGACGCGATGGGCCACAACCTGGCCTCCGGGCTGACCACCACGGTGGCCATGGCGGGCTGCCGCAACGCCCGGCGTGCCGGGGCCGAGCTGCCGGAGCTGGTCGACACGATCGACCGGGCGCTGGGCCGGTGGCTGCCCGACCAGTACTGCACGGGAGTCGTCGCGCAGCTGGACCTGACGGAGGGGATCTTCCGCTGGTGCAACTGCGGCCATCCGCCGCCGCTGCTGATCCGCGGCAAGCGGGTGGTGGAAGGGGCGCTGGAGCGCCCCGCGCAGCCGCCGATGGGGCTGCCCGCCCAGTTCGCCACCGAGCCGCGTGCCGCCTACGAAGTGCTTCTGGAGCCGGGTGACCGGGTCCTGCTGTACACGGACGGCGTGACGGAGTCCCGGATCGAGGGCGGCTCGGAGTTCGGGCTGCGCCGCTTCACCGACTCGATCATCCGGGGCGCGGCGGCGGGCGAGTTGGCGCCCGAGGCGCTGCGCCGGATCATCCACGCGATCCTCGATCTCCAGAAGAACGCGCTGCGCGACGATGCCAGCCTGCTGCTCGTCGAGTGGCGCTCGCCCCGGCCCCGGCCCGCCCCCGCCGGCAGCAGTCCGAGGGTGATCCAGACGTAGGTGTTCGCGCCGAGGACGGCGCCGGACCCGGCGCGGCCCAGGGCGGCCACGAGTCCGGCGCCGAGGAGCCCGAGCATCAGCGCGTCGTTGTGCGAGCCCGCGACGAGGTGGAGCGGGACGAGCGGGTTGAGGGCGCCGAGCCAGAGCGCGGCGGACCGGTCGACGCCGCAGCGGTCGGCGAGCGCGGGCAGGCAGACGATCATCAGTCCGACGCCGCAGAGCGCGACCAGCCGCATCCCGAGCAGGGCAGTGGACAGATCGACGCGGGCGAGGCCGGCGGTCCGCTCCGCGACGGCCAGGAAGACCGGCCCGTACGGCGCGGGGCTGTGCCGCCACACGGGCGCCACCTCCCCCGCCAGCGGTCCGTCCAGCCAGGCGGGTCCGTGGGTGTACACGTCGATCCGGGCCCCGGCCATGGCGCCCTGCGCCAGATAGCTGTAGACGTCCCGGCTGAACAGCGGCGGTCCGACGATCAGCGGCGCCGCCCATACCGCGAGCGTCGTCAGCAGTTCGCGCGGCGCGGGCGGGCGCGGACCGCGCACCGCGCGGCCCGGCCACCACCACGCCGCGACCAGCAGGACGAGCCCGAAGTACGCGCCGAGCAGTCCGAGCGCGGCCCGGCCCGAGGCGGCCGACGGTGTCCCGCCCACCGGCAGGGCGCCCGCGGTCAGTCCGCCGGCGGTGAGCGCGAGGGACCCCACGAGCCCGAGCGTCCGGCAGCGGCGCGGGGTCACGTCGGCGCTCAGAGCGAGCATGCGAGGAGGCTCGCAGGAGGGGATGGACGGCAGGCGAAGCGATCACCACGGCCCGGTGGCAGCGGCGCGACGACGCACCGAAGGCGCGGGGCCGCGGCGCCACGGCTGGTGGCCGGCGCCCGGCCGTGATCTGGTGGTGGACACGCCCGGCGCGTGCGGTCCCGCGCGGTCCGTCGCGTCCGGTCCGTCCGGTCCGGTACGTCCGCTCCCGCGCGGTCCGTCCGGTCCGGTACGTGTCGCGGCCCCGGCGGCCGGAAAGAGTGGCGGTGAGCGGAGCGCGTCGACGCGGCGGCTCGCCCGTCCCGGGCGGCCACCGGGCGCCCGACCGCGCGAGGGACGAGGAGCGCCATGGACCCCATCGTCACCACCGAGCACGGCCGGGTGCGCGGGCGGACGCAGGACGGCGTCGCCGTCTTCCGCGGCATTCCGTACGCGGCGGCGCCCGTCGGGCCGCACCGGTTCCGGCCGCCGGTCGCTCCGGCGCCCTGGGACGGGGTGCGGGAGGCCGACGTCTTCGGCCCCACGGCGCCCAAGAACCCCTACCCGCCGCCGCTGGACCGGCTGCTGCCGGATCCGGAGGTGGCGGGCGACGGCTGTCTCAACCTCAATGTGTGGACGCCGGATCCGGGCGGCGCCGGACTGCCGGTGATGGTCTGGATCCACGGGGGTTCGCTGCGCTACGGCTCGTCGGCCGTGGAGACGTACGACGGCGGCGCCTTCGCCAGGGACGGGGTGGTCCTGGTCTCGGTCAACTACCGGCTGGGGATCGAGGGCTTCGGAGTGTTCCCGGACGCCCCCGTCAACCTGGGCCTGCGCGACCAGCTCGCGGCCCTCGCGTGGGTGCGGCGCAACGTGGCGGCGTTCGGCGGCGATCCGGAGCTGGTCACCGTCTTCGGGGAGTCCGCGGGCGCGTTCTCCATAGCCGGGATGCTGGCGTCCCCCCGTTCGGCCGGGCTGCTGCGCCGGGCGGTGCTGCAGAGCGGTGTCCCCTCGGCCGTGTCCCCGGCCAGGGCCCGCCGCACCACCCGGCGCGTCGCCGCGCGGCTGGGCGTGCCGGCCACCGCGGCGGCGTTCGCCGCGGTGGACCGCGCCCGGCTGCTGCGCGCTCAGGCGGCGGCCGTCGGGGGCAGTCCGCTGGGCGGCGGCGTGGGCTTCGACCTGGTCGTGGACGGCGAGGTGCTCCCCGAGGACCCGGCGCGGGCGCTGGCCGAGGGGCGGGCCGGGGAGGTGGAGCTGCTGCTGGGCACCACCACCGACGAGTACCGGCTCTGGTTCGTGCCGAGCGGACTGATCGAGCGGATCACCCCGCTCGCGCTGCGGCTGGCCATGGTCAGATTCGGGATACGGGGGCGGACCGCCGCCGTCTACCGGGCCAACCGCCCCGGCGCCGGGCCCGGGGAGATCCTCGGCGTGCTCGCCACCGATCTGCTGCTGCGCGTTCCGCTCAACCGGCTCGCCGACGCCCGCCGCGCGGCCCCCGCCGCCACGTACTTCTACGAGTTCGGCTGGCCTTCGCCGGTCCAGGGGCTCGGTGCCTGCCACGGCATGGAGATCGGCTTCGTCTTCGACACCCTGCGCACACCGGCGACGCTGCGGCTGACCGGGCCCGGCGCGCCGGTCGGCCTCGCCGACGCCATGCACCGCGCGTGGGTGGACTTCGCGGTCACGGGTGACCCCGGCTGGCCCGCCTGGGACGGCTCGCGCCCCGTCATGACGTACGGTCCGCGAGGGCCGGTCGTGGTGCGGGCTCCCCGGGACGACGAGCGGCGCGCCTGGGAGCGCCGCGGGCGGTGAGCGGCCGGGCCGTGCGCGGTGCCGGAGCTGATGCCGGTACCGGTGCCGGTGCCGGTGCCGGTGCCGGTGCCGGTGCCGGTGCCGGTGCCGGTGCCGGTGCCGGTGCCGGTGCCGGGCGCGCGGCGTTTCAGTACTCCTCGTGCTCCTCGGGGTCCCCGCCGAGCCTGCGGTGCGGACCGGCCGAGACCGTCTCCATCTCCTCCCGGGTCAGCCGGAAGCCGAAGATGTCCAGGTTCTGCCGCTGCCGGGCGGGGTCGGCGGACTTCGGGATCGGGACCGCGCCGAGCTGGGTGTGCCAGCGCAGCACCACCTGCGCCGGGGTGACCCCGTGGGCGGCGGCGATCGCCGCGATCTCCGGCCGCTCCAGCAGCCCCCGGCCCCGGCCCAGCGGGCTCCAGCTCTCGGTGCGGATGCCCTTGGCGTCGTGCGTGGCGCGCAGCGCCGCCTGTGGGAAGCCGGGGTGCATCTCGATCTGGTGGACCGAGGGCAGCACGCCGGTCTCCTGTTCCAGCCTCGCGAGATGCTCCGCGGTGAAGTTGGAGACGCCGATGGAGCGCACGAGTCCGTCCTCGCGCAGCTTGATCATCGCTTTCCAGGAGGCGACGTACTTGTCCTGGCGCGGCAGCGGCCAGTGGATGAGGTACAGGTCGACGTAGTCGAGTCCGAGCCGCGCGCGGGACTCCTCGAAGGAGGCGAGGGTCTCCTGGTAGCCGTGGTGGCGGCCGGGAAGTTTGGTGGTCACGACGATGTCCTCGCGCGCCACCCCGCTCGCGGCGACACCGCGCCCGGTGCCCGTCTCGTTGCCGTAGTTCAGCGCGGTGTCGACCAGCCGGTAGCCGAGCCCCAGCGCCCCGGCGACGGCCTTCTCCGCCTCGGTGTCGTCGAGCGGGTAGGTGCCGAGCCCGACGGCGGGCAGGGCGCCGCCGTCGTCGAGCGGATGGACCGGAGCAGTGGTCACGGGTCTGCCTCTTCCTCATCGCCTACGGGTCCGCCCAGCGTAGGTCCTGTCCCCCGTCCCGGCGGGGCGGCGGGGCCGCGCACCCGCGCACCCGCCGTCCCGGGACAGGGCCGTGGCCCCCGCGCTGCCGCACGGGGGCCACGGGGTCGGCGCGGGCCGCTCAGCGCCCCCGGTACGAGGTCACGTATCCCGGCGCCGGGCTGCCGACGCCCGTCACGTTGTCGTATCCGACGACGGCGGACAGCGAGCTGTCCCGGCCGAGGCTGCGCAGCGAGGTGGCGATCCCGTCCGTGGCGTCCTGGCCGTTCACGTAGTCGTTCCGTGCGACCGCGAGCCGCCGGCCCGCGCCCAGCGGAAGGTCGGTCACGTCGTGGTAGGCCGATGTGCCGTACCGCTGGTAGATCGCGGGGTTGGCGAAGCCGATCGGCACTCCGCGGCGGGCCTGCTGGGCGAGCGCCTGGACGCCCGCGACGACCGGTGCGGCCAGTGAGGTCCCGCCGATGCGGTACTCGTCGTATCCCAGGGTCCCGTCGGCCAGGGTCTGCGTCTGGCCGACGAGGAAGCCGGTGTTCGGGTCGGCGACGGCGGCGATGTCGGGGGTGGTCCGCATCCGGGTGCGGCCGTTCGCCTTGGCGAGGGCGTCGGGGACGGTGCCCCGCTGGTAGTAGGGCTGCGGAACGGCGGCGCTGGTGCCGCCCCCGGCCCCCGAGGTGTAGGCGCCCGGAAAGTCCGTCCAACCGCGGCCGTCGGCCGAGAGGTTGGCCTTCAGGGTGCCCCAGCCGGTCTCCCACTGGTAGGTGTCGTGCTTGCCGACGGCGAGCGAGGTGCCGCCCACGGCGGTCACCCAGGCGGAGTTCGCGGGCATGTCGACCTGCTTGACGCCGGTGGAGGCGACGTTGTCGCCGTCGTCGCCCGAGGAGAAGTAGAAGCCGATGCCCTCGACGGCGCCGAGCTGGAACACGTGGTCGTAGGCGGCCGCCGCGGCCGGGGTCTCGTTGGACTCCAGGTCGCCCCAGGAGTTGGAGACGATGTCGGCGAGCCGGCCGTCGACGATCGTGGACAGGGAGTCGAGCAGGTCGTCGTCGTAGCAGGAGGACGCGCCGACGTAGACGATGCCGGCGTCGGGCGCGAGCGCGTGGACGGCCTCGACGTCGAGGGTCTCCTCGCCGTACCAGCCGGAGGCGCCGCACTCCTCGGTGCTGTGGTAGTCGGCGGGCAGCACCTGGGACAACTGGCCCCTGCGGTAGGGCTGGTCGCCGTTGCGCCGGGCGTAGGTGGCGGCGTCGCCCGCGATGGTGGGCGAGGCGTACGCGTCGGTGATGGCGACGGTGACGCCCTTGCCGGTGAAGTTCTTCGCGCCGTAGACGGAGCGCAGCTGCTTGCCCGTGTAGCCCTTGACCGCGTAGGGGGCCTTGGCGCCGTACGCCGACGGCAGCTTCGGGTCGGTGCGCGACCCGTAGTACGTGGAGAACGGTCCGGCGTTGCGGAAGACCTCGTCGGGCGGGGGCAGTGTGTCGTCGTGGCGTGCCTTGTGGGGCGCGTTGTCGAGGCCGGTGACGGTGAGGACCGCGCCGTTCAGCGAGTCGGGCACCGAGGGCGCGGACTCGGGCGCGCGGTAGGTGTGGCCGTCCTTGGCGTAGTTGCGCAGCCGGGTGGAGAAGGCCCTCTCCATGGCGGTGGTGGTGCCGCTGACCGTGACGTGGTGCCGGTCGGAGCCGGTCACCTTCAGTCCCGCGGAGGTCAGCCAGGAGGTGACGCGGGAGCGCTGGGCGACCGTGGCGCCGAAGCGTTCCTCGGTCTGACGTGCGCTCAGATAGGCGCCGTACGAGGCGGATCCGGGGTCGGAGACGGCTCGGGCGTAGGCGGCGAGCCCGGCGGCGTCCCGGCCCGCGAGGTGGACGCGGGCGGTGATCCGGGCGGAGCCGGGCGTACTGCCGCGGTCGGCTCCCGGGGTCGCCCAGCGCGGCTTGGCGCCGGCGAGTGCGTCGCGTCCGGCGGGGCCGGTGTCGGCGCCCGCGGACGGTATGCCGAGTGCGAGGGCGCCGACGACCATCGGCAGTGTCGCCGCCCAGGTCAGTTTGGCGCGCAGGCGCGGTCGGCTGGATCTCATGGAACCCCCTGCGTGTGAGTGAACGGGTGCGGCGCACCGGATGGTCGGCGGCCGCACGACAAGGGATCACTCTTTCGGCCAACTCTTCATCAAGGGGACATGCGTTGGCCAAGGGACGCTCAAAGACTCGCCATGCTCCGCTCAACCGCCCGGTCAACTCCCCTGCCGGTTCGGGGAGCGGGCGGGGGCGCGGGCGGGGCGGCGAGACCCGGGCATCGTCTCGCCGCCCCGCCGCCCGCCGCGCCCGCTACCGCTGGTGCAGCGTGCCCGTGCGGGCCAGTTCGGCGTACCAGTGCGCGCTGGCCTTGGGGGTACGGCGCTGGCTCGCGTAGTCCACGTACACCATCCCGAAGCGCCTGCCGTAGCCGTACGCCCACTCGAAGTTGTCGAGCAGCGACCACAGGAAGTAGCCCCGGATGTCCGCCCCCTCCTCGATCGCGCGGTGGACGGCGGCGAGGTGGTCGCGCAGGTAGGCGATGCGCTCGGGGTCGCGGACCTCGCCGTCGGGTCCCGCGTAGTCGTCGAAGGCCGCGCCGTTCTCGGTGATCATCACGGGCAGACCTGGGTGCTCCTTCCGCACCCGCGTCAGCAGTTCGAACAGGCCGTTGGGGTCGATGGTCCAGCCCATGGCGGTCCTGCTGCCGGGGGTCTGGTGGAACGCGACCCGGTCCGCGCTCGGCCACGGGCTGTGCTCGCTCGCGCCGTGACCGTCGGAGCCGTGGACGGCCGGGCCCTCGTGGTGCGAGACGAGGGTGGGCGAGTAGTAGTTGACGCCGAGGAAGTCGAGCGGCTGGTGGATGAGGGCGAGATCGCCGTCCTGGACGAAGGACCAGTCGGTGAGGGACGCGGTGTCCGCCATGACGTCCTGCGGGTAGGCGCCCTCCAGCATGGGGCCGGTGAAGATCCGGTTGGCCGTGGCGTCGATGCGGCGCACCGCGTCGGCGTCCTGCGCGCTCGGCGTCAGCGGCCGTACGTGGTGCAGATTGAGCGTGACGGAGACCTGCGCGTCGGTGGACAGCCGCTCGCGCAGTGCCGTGACCGCCAGACCGTGGCCGAGATTGAGGTGGTGCGCCGCCCGCAGCGAATCGGCGGCGTCGGTACGGCCCGGGGCGTGGACGCCGGAGGCGTAGCCGAGGAACGCGCTGCACCAGGGCTCGTTGAGCGTCGTCCAGGTGTTGACCCGGTCGCCGAGCGCGTCGGCGACGATGCCCGCGTACTCGGCGAAGCGGTAGGCGGTGTCCCGCTCGGGCCAGCCGCCCGCGTCCTCCAGCTCCTGCGGCAGATCCCAGTGGTACAGGGTGGCGACGGGCTGGATCCCCTTCTCCAGCAGCCCGTCGGCCAGCCGCCGGTAGAAGTCGAGCCCCTTCTGCGAGGCGGGGCCGTTGCCGGTGGGCTGGACGCGGGGCCAGGAGACCGAGAAGCGGTAGGCGCCGACACCGAGGCCGGACATGATCTCGATGTCCTCGGCCCAGCGGTGGTAGTGGTCCGTGGCGACGTCGCCGGTGTCGCCGTTGCGCACCCGGCCCGGCGTGTGGGAGTAGACGTCCCAGATGGAGGGGGTGCGGCCGTCCTCCTGGGCGGCGCCCTCGATCTGGTAGGCCGCTGTCGCGGTCCCCCACAGGAAGCCGGCGGGGAAGGTGAGGGGCGCCGCGGGGTCCGGGAGCTGTCCGGGGGCGAGCGCGGCGGTGGAGGTGGAGGTGGCCACAGGGGTCCTTCCGCAGAGAAGACTGACGGTGTACGGGAAACGGTGGAACGGGGGTGGAGGTGACGGGCGGTCGCCCTGCCGGAGGGTCAGCCCTTGACGGCCCCCTGCATGATGCCGCCGACGATCTGACGGCCGAAGACCATGAACATCACCAGCAGGGGCAGCGTGCCGAGGAGCGCGCCCGCCATGATCACCGACTGGTCCCTGACATAGCCCGCGCTGAGCTGGGTGAGCGCGACCGGCACCGTCGGATTGGTCATGTCGAGGGCGATGAAGGGCCAGAAGAAGTCGTTCCACGCCTGCACGAACGTGATCATGAACAGAACGGCCATCGGCGGCCGGGCGATCGGCAGCACGATGGACCAGAAGATCCGCAGCGAGTGCGCGCCGTCGATCCGTCCGGCCTCGATCAGCTCGTCGGGCAGCGCCTCCTTGAGGTACTGCCGCATGAAGAAGACCCCGACCGCGCTGACCAGCGTCGGAAAGATCACGGAGGGCAGCTTCTGGCCCCAGCCGAGGTCGGCCATCATCATGAACAGCGGGACGACGCCGAGCTGGGGCGGGACCATCATCGTGCCGATGACCAGCATCAGCAGGGCGTTACGGCCCTTGAAACGGAGCTTGGCGAAGGCGAAGCCGGCCAGGGTCGCGAAGAAGACCGTCGAGAGCGCGATCACGCCCGCCACGATCAGGCTGTTCATCATCGCCTGGCCCATGGAGGCGTCGGTCCACGCCTTGCCCAGGTTCTTGAACAGGTTCGGGCCGGGGAGGAAGGGCGGCGGGCTCTGGGTGACCCGGGTGTTGGTGGTGGAGGCGGCCACCATCGTCCAGTAGAGGGGGAAGAGGGAGACCAGGGCGGCGAAGCCGAGCAGGACGTAGGCGAGCGGACCGGCGTGGTGCTGGCGGCCCGCGCCCGGCCGCAGCGCGCGGCCGAACCGGCGCTCGGCGGGGCGCGAGGATGTGGTCCGGTCCTGCGCGTCCGCCAGGACCGGTGCGATATCGGTGGTCATGGGCTGCTGGCTCCCTGGTCAGGACTTGCGGGATGTGACGCGCCCGATGACGCGCTGGAGGACGAAGACGAGGATGAGGATGAGGAACATGGCCCAGGCGATCGCGGAGGCCCGTCCCATCTGGTAGTTCTTCCAGCCCTCTTCGTAGAGCAGCAGGCCGAGCGTCTGGTACTGGTTGTCGGCGCCGCCGCTGACCCCGTTCGGCCCCTGTCCGAAGATCAGCGGTTCGCCGAAGAGCTGGGTGGCCCCGATCGTGGAGAGCACGATGGTGAAGATGATCGTGGCGCTGATGCCCGGGATGGTGACCGTGCGGAACTGCTGCCAGCGCGAGGCGCCGTCGATCGCCGCCGCCTCGTAGAGGTCCCTCGGGATGGCCTGCATGGAGGCCAGGTAGAGCAGCGCGTTGTAGCCGGTCCAGCGCCAGATCACGATGGTGGAGATGGCGAACTGGGCGGGCCACTTCTCGCTCGACCAGTCGATGGAGTCGACCCCGACGAGTCCGAGCGCCCAGTTGACCATGCCGAAGTCGCGCTCGAACAGCATGGTGAAGACCAGGGCGGCGGCGCCGATCGACGTGGCGTAGGGGGCGAGGGCGGCGACCCGGAAGAACACGGAGCCGCGCAGCCGGTAGTTGAGCAGATGGGCCAGGCCGAGCGCCATCAGCAGCTGCGGCACGGTGGAGATGACACCGATGGTGAAGGTGTTGGCCAGCGCGTTCCAGAACAGGTCGTCCTGGAGCAGGTCGGTGAAGTTGGCGAGGCCGCGCCACTCCCGCGTGTGCATCGTGGACAGCTCGACGCGGTGCAGCGAGATCCAGAAGGTGTAGAGCAGCGGGTAGAGGCCGAAGGCCCCGAAGATGAGGAAGAACGGGGCGATGAATCCGTAGGGCATCGCCCCGAGGTCGAGGCGGTGGATGAGGGTGCGTCGCGACTGCCGGGAGGAACCGCCGCCCGCGCCGCCCTTCCCGGGAGGACCGGCTGACGCGGGGTGCGGCTGCCCGCCCGTGGGGGCTGCCGGGGTGGAGGTGGCCACGAGGGCTTCCTTCCGTGGAGTTGACCGGTGGTGCGGTGCCGGTGGTGCGGTGAGGTGGTACGCGGGACGGGCGGGGGCCGCGCGTCCCGCGTACCACCTCACCG
>NZ_QQNA01000369.1 GCF_003346515.1 Streptomyces corynorhini | reverse complement strand
CGCAGGCGCTCGCCGCGCTCGGGCTGGCCGCGCCCGACCTCGACCCGGCGGACACGTCGCCGCACGCCTTCCCCGACGGCGGTACCTGGCGTACCGAAGTCCCCTCCGTGGAGGGCCCGGAGTGCCTCGCCGAGGTGCTCAAGGAGTCCGCCAGGCTCGATGTGCCCGTCCACCGGATCAGCCAGGGCAGCGGCGTCTGGATGCTCTCCGACGCCGACATCACCGAGATGGTCGACGCCTGCGCGTCGCGCTCCGTCGAGCTGTGCCTGTTCACCGGGCCGCGCGGCAGCTGGGACATCGGCGCCTCCACCCGTACGGACTCCGGCGGCGCGGGGCTGCGCGCCCGGGGCCACGACGCGCTGGCGGGCTGTGTGGAGGACGCCGTGCGCGCCACCGAGCTGGGGGTGAAGTGCCTGCTCGTCGCGGACGAGGGGGTGCTGTGGACCCTGCACCGGCTGCGCGAGCGCGGTGTGCTGCCCGCCGACACCACGTTCAAGGTGTCGGCGCTGATCGGGCCGGTCAACCCGGCTTCGTACGCCGTGTTCGAGCAGTTGGGCGCCGACTCGGTCAACATCCCCTCGGATCTGGCGCTCGCGCACTTCACCGAGATCCGCCGGGTCAGCCGCACGCCGATGGACCTCTACATCGAGGCTCCGGACGATCTCGGCGGCTACGTGCGGATGTACGAGGCCGCCGAGTTGATCCGGCGCGGCGCCCCGCTCTATCTGAAGTTCGGCCTGTCGAAGTCCCCGGGGATCTATCCCTACGGAGCCCAGCTTCGGGAGACTGCCCTGAGCAGTGCCCGCGAGCGGGTCCGCCGCGGCAGGCTCGTGCTCGATCTGCTCGCCCGGCACGGGGCCGACGGCGGTATGTCGCCGCTCGGTTCCCGGCTGCCGGGTCCGCTCAACCGCTTTCCCGTGACCGATGACAAGGACTGATGCACCCATGCGAACCCGTCGAGCCGCACTCGCCGTCACCGCCGTGTCCCTGGTTCTCTCCCTCGCCGCCTGCGGGCAGAGCGGCGAGGGAGGCAGCAAGGAGGGCAAGAAGGACCCCAAGGACGCCACCATCGGCATCGCGATGCCCACCAAGTCGTCGGAACGCTGGATAGCGGACGGCGACAACATGGTCGCGCAGTTCAAGAAGCTGGGGTACAAGACCGACCTCCAGTACGGCGAGAACGACGTCGCCCAGCAGGTCGCCCAGATCGAGAACATGATCACCAAGGGCGTGGACGTGCTGGTCGTCGCGTCCATCGACGGCAAGGCGCTGAGCGATGTGCTCCAGCAGGCCGCCGACCAGAACATCAAGGTCATCGCCTACGACCGGCTGATCCTCGGCACGAAGAACGTCGACTACTACGCGTCGTTCGACAACGAGAAGGTCGGGGTGCTCCAGGCCGAGTACCTCGTCGACAAGCTCGGTCTGAAGGACGGCAGCGAGAAGGGCCCGTTCAACATCGAGCTGTTCGCGGGCTCGCCGGACGACAACAACACCCGCTACTTCTTCGACGGCGCGTGGAAGACGCTCAAGCCGTACATCGACAAGAAGCAGCTGGTCGTCAGGAGCAAGCAGGACCGGCTGGAACAGATCACCACCCTGGGCTGGGACGGCGGGGCGGCGCAGAAGCGGATGGACAACCTGCTCACCAAGGCGTACAGCTCGGAGCGGGTGGACGCCGTGCTCTCGCCGTACGACGGCATCTCCATCGGCATCCTGTCGTCGCTGAAGTCCGACAGCTACGGGACCACGTCCAAGCCCTATCCGCTGGTCACCGGGCAGGACGCGGAGGTCGCCTCGGTGAAGTCGATCATCGCGGGGCGGCAGACCATGACGGTCTACAAGGACATCCGGCTGCTGGCCGAGCGGGCCGTACAGATGGCGGACGCGGTGCTGAACGACAAGAAGCCCGAGGTCAACGACGAGAAGACGTACGACAACGAGGCGAAGGTCGTCCCGGCCTATCTGCTGAAGCCGGTCGGCGTCGACAAGTCCAACTACCAGAAGGAGCTGGTGGAATCGGGCTACCTCAAGGCGAGTGACCTGAAGTGAGCGGAGCCTCCGCCCCAGCCGCCGCGGCCGCGTCCCGTACGCCGGCCGCCGCGGTCCTGGAGATGCGTTCCATCGTCAAGACCTTCCCCGGGGTCAAGGCCCTCTCGGACGTCAGCCTCACGGTCGAGCGGGGCGAGGTGCACGCCGTCTGCGGCGAGAACGGCGCCGGCAAGTCGACCCTGATGAAGGTGCTCAGCGGCGTGCATCCGCACGGGAGTTACTCGGGGGAGATCCTCTTCGACGGCTCACCGTGCGCGTTCAAGGACATCAAGGCCAGCGAGTCCCAGGGCATTGTGATCATCCATCAGGAACTGGCCCTGGTGCCCTACTTGTCGATCGCCGAGAACATCTTCCTCGGCAACGAGCACGCCGGACGCGGCTTCATCAACTGGAACGACACGCTGAGGCACGCCGCCGCGCTGCTCAAGCGGGTGGGTCTGGACGAGCATCCGCAGACCCGGGTCGCCGACATCGGCGTCGGCAAGCAGCAGCTGGTGGAGATCGCCAAGGCGCTCGCCAAGAAGGTCAAGCTGCTGATCCTGGACGAGCCGACGGCCGCGCTCAACGACGGGGACAGCGCCCAGCTGCTGCGCCTGATCAAGGAGTTGAAGGCACAGGGCATCACCTCGATCATCATCTCGCACAAGCTCAACGAGATCGCCGAGGTCGCCGACTCCGTCACCATCCTGCGCGACGGCAGGACCATCGAGACCCTCGACGTACGGGCGGAGTCCACCACCGAGGACCGGATCATCCGCGGCATGGTGGGCCGGGACCTCGACAGCCGGTTCCCCGACCGCACGCCCTACGAGGGCGAACCGGGGGCCCATCCGGCGCTCGAAGTGCGCGACTGGACGGTGCACCACCCGATCGACCAGCAGCGCAAGGTCGTGGACGGGGTCTCGGTGCGGGTCCGCAGGGGCGAGATCGTGGGGATCGCCGGGCTGATGGGCGCGGGCCGCACCGAGCTGGCGATGAGCGTCTTCGGGCGCAGCTACGGCCGCAACATCAGCGGCACGGTCGTCAAGGACGGTCACGAGATCCGTACCCGTACGGTGCCGGAGGCGGTCGGGCACGGCATCGCGTACGTCACCGAGGACCGCAAGCACTACGGGCTCAATCTCATCGACACGATCGGCCGCAACATCAGCCTGGGCGCGCTGTCCAAGGTGTCCCGGCGCGGCATCGTCGACGAGCACGAGGAGAGCCGGGTCGCCGAGTCGTACCGCAAGAGCATGAACATCAAGGCGCCGACGGTCTTCGAGCAGGTCGGCCGGTTGTCGGGGGGCAACCAGCAGAAGGTCGTCCTCAGCAAGTGGATCTTCGCCGGGCCCGATGTGCTGATCCTCGACGAGCCCACGCGCGGTATCGACGTGGGCGCGAAGTACGAGATCTACACGGTCATCGACCAGCTCGCCGCCGAGGGCAAGGCCGTCATCTTCATCTCCTCAGAACTCCCCGAGCTGCTGGGCATGTGCGACCGCATCTACACGATGGCGGCCGGCCGGCTCACCGGTGAGATCCCGCGCGCGGAAGCGACCCAGGAAGTCCTGATGCGCCACATGACCAAGAACACGAGGTAGTCGACATGGGTCCGGTCACCACCGACACGCCGAAGGGCGACACACCGAAGGACGCCCCGCCGAAGCCGCCGGGCGGCGGCTCGGCCACCGGGCAGCTGCTGCTGGAGGCCGCGCGCCGCAACATGCGGCAGTACGGCATGCTCATCGCGCTCGGCCTGATCGTGGTCCTGTTCCAGATATGGACCGACGGTGTGCTCCTCAAGCCGAACAACGTCACCAACCTGGTGCTCCAGAACAGCTACATCCTGGTGCTGGCCATCGGCATGATGATCGTCATCATCGCGGGCCACATCGACCTCTCGGTCGGCTCGCTGGCCGCGTTCGTCTCCGCGGCCTGCGCGGTGATGATGGTCGAACACGACATGCCCTGGGTGGCGGCCCTGATCCTCGGGCTGCTGATCGGGGCGGTCGCCGGGGCCTGGCAGGGCTTCTGGATCGCGTACATCGGCATCCCGTCGTTCATCGTCACCCTCGCCGGGATGCTCCTCTTCCGGGGCGCTACGCAGATCTTCCTGGGATCGCGTTCGCTCGGCCCGTTCCCTGAGGGCTTCCAGAAGATCTCCACCGGCTATCTGCCCGAGGTCGGCCCCAGCACGAACTATCACAACCTGACCGTGCTGCTGGGGCTCGCGCTGCTGGCCTTCGCGCTCTTCCAGGAGTTCCGGGACCGGCGCAGGCAGCAGAGTTACGAGCTGGAGGTGCTGCCGCTCAACCTCTTCGTCCTCAAGTGCGTGGCGCTCGCCGCCGCCGTCCTCGCCTTCACGATGACGCTGGCCAGCTACCGGGGCGTGCCGGTCGTCCTGCTGCTCCTCGCGGCGCTGCTGATCGGCTTCGGCTACGTGATGCGCAACGCGGTGATCGGCCGCCACGTGTACGCGCTGGGCGGCAACCAGGCGGCGGCGAAGCTGTCCGGGGTCAAGGACAAGCGCGTCACGTTCCTGGTCTTCGTCAACATGGGGGTGCTCGCGGCGCTGGCCGGGGTGGTCTACGCGGCCCGGCTGAACGCGGGTGTGCCGCAGGCGGGCATCAACTTCGAACTGGAGGCCATCGCCGCCGCGTTCATCGGCGGCGCGTCGATGAGCGGCGGGGTCGGCACGGTGTTCGGCGCCATCATCGGCGGTCTGGTGCTCGGCGTGCTGAACAACGGCATGTCGCTGGTGGGCATCGGCACCGACTACCAGCAGGTCATCAAGGGGCTGGTGCTGCTGGCCGCGGTGGGCTTCGACGTCTGGAACAAGCGGCGGGTGGGCGCCTGACGCCCGGCCCCCGTCCGGCGGAGGACGCGGCGCCGCAGCGCACCTGAAAGTGCTGCGACGCCGCGCTCCCCGTTGTCGGATACGTCAGGTGGAAGCACGGCCCGCAGGGGCGAGGTGCGGGCAGCTCCGACTGCTGCGCGTACCTCAACATGCCGTCTCACCAGGGGCGTTACCTCTCGGCGAGGTGGGCCGTCCGTTGCCTGGGCAGACACGGTTCAGAGGAGGTGGCCACCGGTAACCAGCCATGGACGCGGGCGGGACGCGGCGTGTCGGTCTCGATCGAGTCGGTCCCCGTCATATGCGCTCCCTGGGTGTCGGTCGGTGGGCGGAACAGCTGGGACGAGCGGGATCAGGTGAGGAGGAAGTCCGCCTGCCCCGACTTGGCTCCATGGATGAACGCGGCGATCTCGTTGGTGGTGTAGATCAGCGCGGGCCCGTCGGGGTCGGCGGACTGGCGCATGGCGACCCTGCCGTCGGCCAGCTTCATGGCCTCGATGCAGTTGCCGCCGTTACCGCCGCTCCACGGCTTGTGCCAGCCCTCGGCGCCGAGGTCGGCGGCGGGCATGCCGTTGTATATGGGGTCCATTCACAGCTCCTTGCGGACATCCTTGAGGATCTCCTTCGTGCGTTGTGCAGTCGCGGCCTGAGCCGCCATCCGGTCCATGACCTCCAGGTGGGTGGCCACTTCGGGACGGGCATCGAGATATACGGCGCCGGTCAGGTACTCGCTGTAGACCATGTCCGGCAGTTCCGGTACGGCGAAGCGGAAGATCACGAACGGCCCGTAGGTACCCGGGTGGTGCCCGCTGGAGAACTCCGCGACCTGGATCGTCACCTGGGGCAGTGCGGCGGCTTCGAGCAGCCGGTCGATCTGTCCGCGCATGACGTCCGGGCTGTCGCCGACGGGTCGGCGCAGCACGGTCTCGTCCATGATCACCCAGAATCTGGGCGCGTCCTCCCGGGTCAGCAGTGACTGGCGCTGCATGCGCAGCGCCACATGGCGCTCGATGTCCTCCGGACTGGCCTGCCCCACGGCTCCGGCGATCATGACGGACCGGGCGTACTCCTCGGTCTGGAGGAGTCCGGGAACGAAGTGCGGTTCGTACGCCCGCAGCAGCGCCGCGGCGCCCTCCAGGCTGACGTACATGCTGAACCAGTCCGGCAGGATGTCGTGGAACCGCTGCCACCAGCCGGGCCTGTTCGCCTCCTCGGTGAGTTCGACGAAGGCGTCGGCCTCGCCGTCGGGGACGCCGTACGCCTTGAGCAGCAGCTGCACATAGGGGACCTTGAGCGCGACCTCGGCCGTCTCCATCCGACGGATCGTCGCCGGGGCCACCCGCAGAAGCCGGGCGGCCTCCTCGCGTTTCAGGCCGCGGCGCTCACGCAGATCTTGCAGACGTCTGCCGAGCACGACCTGTCCCACGGTCGGGGCGGACCGCGGTTCACTCACTTTGACCTCCCCACGCACAGTTGGCAGCAGTCTGCCATGCCTCCAGGACGAAAGGACACGGCACTCTGAAATTTTCAGAGTGCCACTTGCCAAGTGTCCTCGGCGGGTGGAGAGTGGATCGGTGAACCAGTACACGCGGTTGTCGCGCTCTGCCATGGGAGAGGCCCGCGCTCCATCCGCTGCTCCCCCACCGTTAGGAATCGGTCGTGGCACCTGGTAACGCGCTCACCCCCCAGCTCATCGCCCTGTGCCCCGGGAACGCCGTCCGTCGTTACGGGTTCCGGTTGCCGGCCCACGCCGAATCGGTCGGCCGTGCGAGACAGCTCACCCGGGACCGGCTCGACCATTGGGATCTGGACGAACAGACCCGCGAAACGGCGGTCCTCGTCGTCTCCGAACTCGTGACGAACGCGATCGTGCACGCCGCGGGCGCCCGCGTCCTGTGCGAGCTGCGCGAGGGCGAGGGCCATCTGCGGATAGCCGTGGAGGACCAGGGATACGGACCGACGGGACCACAGCTGCACCACACCGGCGTCGACGAGTGCGAGGGTGAGGGCGGCCGTGGTCTCTTTCTCGTCGACTCCCTGTGCAGCGGCTGGGGCGCCCACGACACCTCCGGGTACGGCCCCGGGCGTGTCGTGTGGGCCGAGCTGCCGCACACCGGCCGGGCGGCGGGCACGGGCGTCGGCAGCCCGCGGACCCCGGTGACCGGCGCGGCGCGCGAGACGAACGGCGCGGCGCCGGTAGCGACCGGCGTGCCGCGCGGATCGGGGACGCCGTGCTGAGGAGCGCCCTGCAGCGCCTCTCCCGCGGCCTGCGGGAGCAGCCGGCCGGCCGCCGGGTCGAGCTGCCGCTGCCGCCCACGCTCCCGGCGACGCTGGGGTGCGACGCGGTCGGTGTCCCGGCGGAGCACGGCTTCCGGCTGATGGCGCGGCTGCCCAGGACCGGCTGCGTCTTCGCCGACGCGGACTGGTGGTGGTGGATCGTCCCGGCGGGCTCCGACCTCGATCTGAGCTGGCCGTCACCGGCCCGCTACGTCACGGGTACGGCCGTCCCCGCGGCGCACCCGCGGCTGATCCACTGGCCCGAGGCGCACACGCCGTACACCCCGCCGATCCCCTTCTACCTCATGGTCTGCCAGCTCTCGGGCACGGCGCCCGCCTGGACACGGGACGGGGCCTCCCAGGCGCTGACGCCGGCCGTCGAATAGCGGGCCGGGGCCCGGGGGCCCGCCCGCCACGGGTACGGGCGGCACGCGAGGGGACGCGTGCCGCCCGTACCCGTCCTCCTTCTCCGGCTTCTCCGGCTTCTCCGGCTTCTCCTGGCGGACTCGGGACGGACTCAGGACGGGGACGTGGCGACGCTCCAGCCGCCGTCCACGACCAGGCTCGACCCGGTGATGTACGACGCCTCGTCGGCCGCCAGGAAGGCGATCGCGGCGGCCACCTCCTCCGGTCTGCCGAGACGGCCCGCCGCCGTCCCCGCGGCGCCGCGCTCGCGCTCCTCGCGCGGCGCCTCCTCCCAGCCGACGGTCAGGATCGGCCCCGGCAGTACGGCGTTGACCCGGATCTCGGGCCCGTACTCCACGGCGAGCTGAGCGCACAGGGAGAGCAGCGCGCCCTTGCCCGCGGCATAGGCGGGATGGCCGGGGACGCCCTTGTGCGCGTGGACGGACGAGGTCAGCACCACCGAGCCGCGCCGCTCGCGCAGATCGGGGAGCACGGCCCGGAAGCCGAGGAAGCCTCCGGTGAGATTGACGGCGAGCTGGCGTTCCCAGGACGCCAGGGACAGCTCGTGGGCGGGGGCGACCTCGGCGGTGCGGGCGTTGCTGACCAGGACGGCGACGGGCCCGAAGGTGTGCGCCGCCGCCACGATCCGGTCCCAGCCCGCCGGATCGGCGACATCGGCGGCGACGAAGGCGGCGCGACCGCCGTAGGCGCGGATCCGCGCGGCGAGCGGTACGCCCCGCTCGCCGTCGATGTCGGCGAGGACGACGGAGGCACCTTCGGCGGCGAGCCGTACGGCGGTGGCGGCGCCGACGCCCGAGGCGGCGCCGGTGACGACGGCGACCCGGTCGGAGAAGCGGGCGGCTGCGTTCATGGGACGGTTCGACTCCTTGGTGAGGTGCGTGGACGGTCATACGTGGGAACGGTGAGGAGTACGGCCGAAAGGGTGCGGAGCCTCACCGGATCCCCGGATCACGGGTGATCGGATCCCTGGCGACCGGATCGACCGTACGGGTGAACGGCGGCGCGGGCCGCGGGCGCTGCCGGGCGGCCCGGCCGATCGCATAGGCTCGGGCGCGAGATGAACACCAACCACACCTCCCTCGGCGCGAAGGCCGACAAGGAGACCGTGCGCCGGCACAACCTGAGCCTCGTGCTGCGGGCGGTGAGCGACGAGGGCGAGGCGACCAGGGCCGGGGTGGCGGGGCGGGTGGGGCTGACCAGGGCGGCCGTGTCGTCGCTGGTCGAGCAGTTGCTGGAGAGCGGGTTCCTCTCGGAGTCGGGAAAGACGTTCAGCGGGCAGGCGGGCAGGCCGGGCACCGTGCTGAAGGTGACGCGCTCCGGGCCCGCCGGGATCGGCGTCGAGATCAACATCGACTACGTCTCGGTGTGCGTGGTCGATCTCGCGGGCACCGACCGGGTCCGGCTGACCGAGCACCTCGACAACCGGCGCGTCTCGCCCGCGGAGGTCCTGGCGCGCGGCGCGCGGATCGCGGCGCGGACCCTGGAGTCGGCGGCCGAGCAGGAGTTGCACCCGGTCGGGGTCCAACTGGCCCTGCCGGGGCTGGTGTCGGGCGGTTCGGTGCGCCAGGCGCCCAATCTGGGCTGGAACCGGGTCCCCGCCGAGGAGCTGTTCGCCCGCGCGCTCGCCGCGCTGCGGCCCGACGCGCCCGCGCTGCCGGTGAGTTCGGAGAACGAGGCCAATCTCGCGGCGCTGGCCGAGCTGTGGTTCGGCGGGCTGGGCGCGGTCCGTACGTTCCTCTATCTGACCGGTGAGATCGGTGTCGGCGGCGCGCTGGTGCTCGACGGCGAGTTGCTGCGCGGCGCGCACGGCTTCGCCGGGGAGATCGGGCACGTGGTCGCGGACGCGTCGGGCCCGCGCTGCCGGTGCGGCGCGCGGGGCTGTCTTGAGCAGTACGCGGGCCAGGCCGCGCTGTTGCGCGCGGCCGGTATCGACGAGGACTCCGGCGCGCGGGGCCTGGCCGAGCTGGCGCGCAAGGTGGCCGAGGACGATCCGGCGGCGGTGGCCGCCGTGGAGCGGGCCGGGACGATGCTCGGCCGGGTGCTGTCGGGCGCGGTGAATCTCCTCGACCCGGACGCGGTGGTGCTGGGCGGGATCTACCGGGAGCTGATGGACCGGCTGTCACCCGCGGCCGACCGCGAGCTGACGGCCCGGGTGGTCTCGGGGCTGTGGCCGCGCGGCAGCGGGCGGCTGCGCGCCTCCTCCTCCGCGGGTGACGCGGCACGCGGCGCGGCGGCCCTGGTCGTCCGGTCGGTGCTGGCCGATCCGGTGGCGTACGCGGGTCAGGGAGCGGGCCACGGGGTGGGGCACGGGGCAGGCTCCGG
>NZ_QQNA01000368.1 GCF_003346515.1 Streptomyces corynorhini | reverse complement strand
GTGGAGGGACGTGCGGAGGGCTCTGGGGGGGGGCTGCGGTGCGTGGGGTGTCGCGGTGGAGCGGGGGCTCGGCGGTCAGCTCGCGTGGAAGGGGAGTCCGGCGTCGGCCACCAGCTCCAGGTCGTCCCCCTCGCGCGGGGGCAGCAGCGTCGCGGAGCCGTCGCTCACCGGCACCACGCCCAGCTCCAGCAGTTCGGCCATGGCCGCGTGGCCCGCCATGTCGCGTACCTGGAGCTGGTAGCGGGCGGTCGTGCGGTAGGCGCCCCCGGCGTCGTCGCCGGTCCGCTGGAGGAATCCGGAGTCGGTGAGGAACGCGACGGCCTTGCCGATGATGCCCGTCGTGGAACCCGCCAGCCGCCGCGCGTCCTTGGTCGCGCCGGTCGAGCTGCGCCTGGCGTAGATGCGCCACGCGGCCTCCAGGCCGGGCGCGTCGGTCGACGGGTCGGTGTTCTCGCCCTGTTCCTCGGCGCGCTCCTCCAGTCTCCGGCACGCCTGCCGGACGAAGGCGTCCACCCCGTTGACCGTGATCCGGCCGATGTAGCCGTCGTCGGCGAGGTCCTCGGGGCGGGGGAACGCCAGCGCCGCCACCGCGAGATGGGCCAGGCCGTGCAGGAAGCGGTCGGCGGAGTCGGGGGACGCGCGCCGGGCGTAGTCGCCCATGCGGACCGCGAACACCGAGTCCTCGTCGGCGGTGACCGCCATTCCGGCGCGCGCGGAGACCTCCAGGACGACCAGGCCGAATCCGGTGGCGACGGCGTCGGCGACCCGGGCGAAGGCGGGGTCCTCGCGGTAGCGGCGCAGCAGGTCGGCGTATTCGGCGTCGCGGGCGGGCAGCAGCTTCGGCTGGAGGCCGAAGGAGACCAGCCGCGCGGCGTCGGCGGCGTCGGCGGGGGTGACGGGCGTGCCGGTGGAACCGGCCGCGGGAGCCACCGGCTCCGGGGTCTCCGGGGCGGTGGCATCGCTCCACGCGGCGGTGTGCTCTGCGTGGTGGTCACTCACGGGTGCGGCTCCTCGGTGCGGATGTCGGTGCAAGGTGGAGGTGGAGGTGGAGGTGGAGGTGGGAGCTGAAAGGGGGACGTGCAGGGTGGGACGTGCGGCGGTCAGCGGGCGGCGGGGTACCGCTCGGGCGGGTGTCACGCCGCCTCCGTGCGGTCCGCCGTCATGCCCGCCGCGTCCAGCAGCGCCGTGCCCACGATCAGGTCCGCGCCGCCGAACTCGGGGTCGTCCAGCGGTGTGCCGTCGTCGACGGCGAACACGAGGCGCTCCTCGCCCTGCCGGTAGGCGGTGCCCACCGGGGGGCTCGCCGCGTGGACGGCGAGCAGGGCCACCAGGTAGGGCAGGTCGGGGTCGCGGCGGCGGGCCTCGGCCAGCAGGCCGGAGAGGCGGCGCGGGGCGTCGTACTCCAGGGTGAGGAGTTCCTTCGCGCTCGCGAGCTGCTCCTCGGTGAAGCGGCTGTCGTCCGGGGTGGCGATGAGGTCGGGCTCGGGCATCTCCGCGCCCAGGTTCTCCCGCTCGACGGGCGGTGTGAGCAGGAGGTCGACCAGATCGCCGACCCGGACGGCGGTGGGGGTGCGCAGCCCGGTGCCCCGGGCGAAGAAGGCGTCCGTCACCCTGGTCGCCCGCTCGACGGGCAGCGGCAGCAGCGGGGCGACCAGTTGGCCGTACAGGTCGAGGCCGGTGTGCGCGGTGGGGCGCGCGAACGCCTGCCGGTCCTGTTCGGCGCGGAACAGCGGGCCCGCCTCCAGCAGCCGGGACTGGAGCTGGGTGTGCCGGCGGATGCAGTCCTTGACGATGTCGACGAGTTCGGCGGCGCGGCGCTTGTGCTCGGCGGTCTTCGGGTCGTTGCCGGTCTCGGCCTCGTCGCGCGCCTTGCGGATGTTGGTCAGGATCGCGTTCTCGTGGCGGTAGCGGTCGGCGACGTGGTCGAGCGCTTCGTCGATCATGTCGGGTACGGAGTTGAGCCAGTCGACCGCGCGGACGTCGCGGCGGGTCGCCTCCAGGGTCCTGCGCAGCGTCTCCGCGTACTGCACGGTGCGGTATCTGGCCTGCTCGGCGGCGAGTTGGGCGTCGGCCAGCCTGCCGCGGTTGATGAGGACCTCCAGCTTGACCTCGGCGGCGATCTGCGCGCTGGTGACGTCCGTGTCGAGCGCGCCCACCAGGACGTTGACGGCCTCGTCGGTCGTCCGCAGGAAGACTTCGCCGCCGTGGCCGGGGACCTCTTCGATGAGTTTGAAGTCGTAGTCCCTGCGGGTGTAGACGCCGTCCGTGCCGAACGTGCCGTAGACGGCGCGGAAGCCGCGGTCCACGCTGCCCACGTTGATCAGGTTCTCCAGGACCCAGCGGGCGACGCGCTCGTGCTCCGGGACGGGGCGGTGCGGGGCCTGGGCCGCGACGCGCGGGAGCAGTCTGGCCACTATCTGCTCGTGGTCGGCCCCGGTGTCGAAGTCCATGTTGAGCGTGACCAGATCGATCGCGGAGAGGGCCACCTCGGCCATCGCGTAGACGGAGTACTCCCCGGCGAGATTGGCCTTGCGGGTGTCCAGATCGTGCAGCGGGGCGGTGCAGGCGAGCGCCCGCAGCCGCCGCGCGAGCCCTTCGTCGGCGGCCGGGCCCTGGGCGGGCCGCGGCCCCGCGCTGAGCTGGGGCGGAACGTATTCCGTCGAGGCTGGCGAAGTCACATCGCACAGATTAGGTCCTCGCACCGACAACGGGCGAAACGGTGCTGAACCGGCCGTGGCCGATTCCGCCCGACGCGACCGCCCGTACTGCGACCGCAGGTACGGCCACCGCAGGTACTGCGCCTGCCGGTACCGCGACCGCAGGTGACTCCACCGCAGGTACCGTGACCGCAGGTGCCGCCACCGTCCGTACCGCCGCTCCGGTGCCTCATCGCACAGGCGTCCCGTAGCCGCCTCCTCCGGGCGTGCGCATGATCAGCACATCGCCGGGGCCGACCTCCACGGAGTCGACGCCGCGCAGCGCCGTGACCGTGCCGTCGGCGCGCTCCACCGCGTTGGCGCCGAGCGCGCCGGGCGCGCCGCCCGCCATGCCGTACGGCGGGACTTCACGGTGGCCGGTCAGGAGCGTCACCGTCATCGGCTCCAGAAAGCGCAGCCGCCGCACGACGCCGTCGCCGCCGTGCCAGTGGCCCGCGCCGCCGCTGCCCTCGCGGACGGCGAAGGAGTCGACCCGTACCGGGAAGCGCCACTCCAGCACCTCGGGGTCGGTGAGCCGGGAGTTGGTCATGTGGGTCTGTACGGCGTCGGCGCCGTCGAAGCCGTCACCGGCACCGGAGCCGCTCGCCACGGTCTCGTAGTACTGCACCCGGTCGTTGCCGAAGGTGAGGTTGTTCATCGTGCCCGACCCCTCGGCCTGGACGCCGAGCGCCGCGTAGAGCGCGCCGGTGATGGCCTGCGAGGTCTCGACGTTGCCCGCGACCGTGGCGGCCGGAGGCGCGGGCGCGAGCATGGAGCCCTCGGGGACGCGGATGTCGAGCGGTTCCAGACAGCCGCTGTTGAGCGGGATGTCGTCGGCGACGAGCGTCCTGAAGACGTACAGCACGGCGGCCGTCACCACCGACGCGGGCGCGTTGAAGTTCCCGGGGAGCTGCGGCGAGGTGCCGGTGAAGTCCAGGACGGCGGAGCGCGCCGCGCGGTCGGTCCGTACGGCGACCTCGATGGTGTGACCGCCGTCGGTGCGGTAGCGGTACGAGCCGTCGGAGAGCCCGGCGACGATGCGCCGTACGGACTCCTCGGCGTTGCGCCGTACGTGGCCCATGTAGGCCCGCACCACGTCGGAGCCGAACTCGTCGGTCATCCGGCGCAGTTCGGCGATGCCCTTCTCATTGGCCGCGATCTGGGCGCGCAGGTCGGCGAGGTTGGTGTCGGGGTCGCGGGACGGGTACGGGGCGGTGGTGAGCAGTTCGCGGGTCTCCGCCTCGCGGAACACGCCGTCCCGGACGAGCGGCCAGTTGTCGAAGAGGACGCCCTCCTCCCGCACGGTCGTGGAGAAGGCGGGCATGGAGCCGGGGGTGAGGCCGCCGATCTCGGCGTGGTGGCCGCGCGAGGCCACCAGGAACTCGATCCCGGTGCCGTGCTCGCCGAAGACGGGCGTCACCACGGTCACATCGGGCAGATGGGTACCGCCGTGGTAGGGGTCGTTGATCGCGCGGACGTCGCCGGGGCGCAGCGCGTCCCCGCTCCCGCGCAGCACCTCCTTGATGGAGTCGCCCATCGAGCCCAGGTGGACGGGGATGTGCGGGGCGTTGGCGATCAGGTTGCCCTCGGCGTCGAAGAGCGCGCAGGAGAAGTCGAGGCGTTCCTTGATGTTGACGGAGTGGGCGGTGTTCTCCAGGCGTACGCCCATCTGCTCGGCGATCGCCATGAAGAGGTTGTTGAAGACCTCCAGGAGTACGGGGTCGACGTCGGTGCCGGCCGCGCGGCGCGCGGCGCGCGGCGTCACCCGGGTCAGCAGCAGGTGGCCGTGTTCGCCGACGGTGGCCCGCCAGCCGGGTTCGACGACGGTCGTCGCGTCGTCCTCGGTGATGACGGCGGGGCCGGTGACGGTGGCGCGGCGGCGCAGATCGCGGCGGCGGTGGAGCGGGGTGGGGCGGGCGGCGCCCCGCGTGAACATGCTGACCGTCGCGTACGGTTCGGCCGGTCCCGCGGCCTCGGGGACGGCGCGGGCGGCGTCGTCCCGGGCGCCGGAGGCGCCCACCGCCTCGACCGAGACCGCCTCGGCCACCAGGGGCTTGTCCATGGTGAAGGCGTAGCGCGCGCGGTGTTCCCGCTCGAAGGCCGCGGTCATGGTGGTGAGGTCGCCGAGCGGGACGGGCAGGCTCGCGTCCGTGCCCGCGTACCGCAGCAGCACGCGCGCGTGGGTGGTGATGGCGTCGTCGGGGACGGAGTCGGCGCGCAGTTCGGCGCGGGTGCGGGCCGCGAGGGAGTCGCACAGCTCGCGCACCCGGGCGAGGGTCGGCGCGGTGAGTTCCGCCTCGACGGACTGTTCGCGCAGGGCGGTGGCGTCGGCCATTCCGATGCCGTACGCGGAGAGCACCCCGGCGAGCGGCGGCACGATCACCGTGCCGACGCCCAGCGCGTCGGCGACCGCGCAGGCGTGCTGGCCGCCCGCGCCGCCGAAGCTGGTGAGGGCGTAGCGGGTGATGTCGTGTCCGCGCTGTACGGAGATCTTCTTGACGGCGTTGGCCATGTGGAGGACGGCGATCTCCAGGTAGCCGGCCGCGACCTCCTCGGGGGTGCGGTCGATGCCGGTGGCTTCCCTTACCTCCTCGGCGCGGCGCGCGAAGCGCTCCCGTACCACTTCGGTGTCGAGCGGCTGGTCGGCGTGCGGGCCGAACACGGCCGGGAAGTGGGCGGGCTGGAGGCGGCCGAGCATGACCTGTGCGTCGGTGACGGTGAGGGGGCCGCCGCGCCGGTAGCAGGCGGGGCCGGGTACGGCGCCCGCCGAGTCGGGGCCGACGCGGTAGCGGCTGCCGTCGAAGCGCAGGACGGAGCCGCCGCCCGCGGCGACGGTGTGGATGTTCATCATGGGGACCCGCATCCGCACCCCGGCGACCTGGGTGCCGAGTGCGCGTTCGAACGCGCCCGCGTAGTGCGAGACGTCGGTGGAGGTGCCGCCCATGTCGAAGCCGATGACCCGGTGGAATCCGGCCTGTCGGGAGGTGCGGGCCATGCCGACGACCCCGCCGGCCGGGCCGGACAGGACGGCGTCCTTGCCGCGGAAGTGCGCGGCCTCGCGCAGTCCGCCGTTGGACTGCATGAACATCAGCCGGACGGAGCGGAGTTCGGCGGCGACCTCGTCGACGTAGCGGCGCAGGATCGGGGAGAGGTAGGCGTCCACGACGGTGGTGTCGCCGCGCGGCACCAGTTTGATCAGCGGGCTGACCTCGTGCGAGCAGCTGACCTGGGTGAAGCCGGCGGCCCGCGCCGCGTCGGCGACGGCGCGCTCGTGGGCGGGGTGGCAGTAGCCGTGCATGAGGACGACGGCGGCGCTGCGCAGGCCGTCGTCCTCATGCACGGCT
>NZ_QQNA01000367.1 GCF_003346515.1 Streptomyces corynorhini | reverse complement strand
AGCGGGACCAGGCGGCGGCGCGCCGACCTCCACGACCGTCCCCGCGCCGCCGCCTGGTCCCGCTGGTCCCTGGACTGGCACCCCATCACGCCGGGCCCCACCGCCCTGCTGGCCAGGGCAGCCGACACCGCGGGCCGCGTCCAGCCCGACACCGCCATCCCCAACACCCAGGGTTATCTCTTCGACGCGGTGGTCCGTCACCCGGTCACGGTGGTTGCCCAGCCGGTCGGCTGAGGCACGTCCCGTCCCGTCTGGTTCACCCCGGCTCGTGGCCCGCCCGGTCGGTGGACACCTCGCGTGCCGCGGCGACGAGCGCGCGGGTGGCCGGGGCGACCTCCTCGCCGAAGGTCCTGAGCAGGTCCGGCTGGTGAGTGGGCAGCAGATAGGCGCTGGTGCCCACTTCGACGGTGAGCGCGGCCAGTTGCTCGGGCCAGTCGCGCGGGCCGCCCCGGGGAAAGCCGTCCTCCCTGCCGGGGGAGAGGTTGTACAGCCGTCTGACGGCCGACGGCGGGCGCCCCGCGGCCTCGGCCCCCTCGTCCACGAGTCGCTGCCCCGCCGCCAGGCGGACCGGCGGCACATGCGGCACGCTGGGGAGCCAGCCGTCCGCCACCTCGCCGGTCAGCCGCAGCATCCGAGGGCCCACCGCGCCGATCCACACGGAGATGTCGTGGGCGGGAGCCGGCCCGGCGGCGGCCCCGTACAGCCCGTAGTGCTGTCCTCGGCGGTGTACCGGGCCTGCGCCGGACCACAGGGCGCGCAGCACCCCGACCGCCTCGCGGGTGGCGGCGAGGGCCTCGCCCGGGGTGCGCCGGGGGCCACCCTCGGCGGCGATGTCGTCCCAGTACGCCCCGGCACCCAGACCGAGTTCCACCCGGCCGCCGCTGAGCAGGTCCAGGCTCGCGGCGGCGCGGGCCAGGGCGGCGGGCGGTCGCAGGGCGAGATTGGCGACGTTGGGGAGGACCCGGATCCGGGAGGTGCCGGCGGCCATCGTCGCCAGCACCGTCCACGCCTCCAGGAACTCCGGCCGGTAGGGATGGTCCGGCACGCTCACCAGGTCCAGTCCGGCCCGCTCAGCCGACCGGGCCGAGGCCACGGCGTCCTGCGGCTGCGCTGAGGAGGGCACCACGATGGCGCCGAACAGCAGGTCGTGCCCGTAGTCGGTCATGAGTGTGTTCCGTTCTCGGCTCGCGGCGGGGCCGGTGTGGTCGGTGTGGTCGGTGTGATCGGTGTGGTCGGTGTGTCGTCCGATCGGTCACGTGGTCGTCCGATCGGTCAGGGCGGTGGTCTCCGGAGTTTCCCTTGGAGGTTCCGGTGGAGGTTCCGGTGGAGTTTTCGGCGGAGTTTTCGGGAGGCGGGCGGCGCCGGGTGGCGCCACGTGCCGGGCGCCGTAAATCGTGTCGTCTCGTAATCATTACAGTTAGACATGCTTACGTCCAGAGGCTTTTCGCGGTTATGCTGCGCTCCATGAACGACGCCCAGGAGCACGGACCGCGGACGCCCCCGGCAGCCACCGTGAGCCGCCCGCCGAGCCTGCTCGCGCTGCCCTCCTACCTGGTCAGTCATGTCGCACGGCTCGGCCACGACGCACTGGTCGCCGAGGTCGCGGACCACGGCCTGAGGCTTCCCCACTTCGCCGCGCTCACGGCCCTGGCCGACTTTGGTCCGCTGCCGCAGCACGCGCTCGCCGACCGGCTGGGCCTCAACCGCAGTCACCTGGTCGGCTACCTGGACACCGTGGAGGAACGCGGTCTGGTCCGGCGCACTCGCGACCCCGCCGACCGTCGGCGTCAGCTCGTCGAGCTGACCCCCGGGGGCGCGAAGGAGCAGCGTCGACTGCTGGCCGTGGCCGAGCGTTCCCAGGACGCGTTCCTGCGCGACCTGTCCCCGGCCGAGCGTGCCACCCTCAGCGCCCTGCTGCGCAAAGTGCTGGACGCCGACGACGACAGAGCGCGGGCGGGAGGCTGAACCCGGCCCCGTCGGACGGCATCGTTCAGTAGCCGGATGTCGGTTGACAGCGGATTTCCCGGACACGAGCTGGCGCGGCACAGGGAAGCACCGCTGCCGGTTCCACCCGGCGGCCGTCGCCGCCTCCTCGGCCGGCTGGGCCGTCGCCCCCTGCCTGTTCACCTCGTACAGCCCCTACGACGGCGACTCCGCCGCGAGCTTCACCCCGCCGAGCGTGGAGCACTGGTTCGGCACCGACCGGCTGGGCCGGGACCTCTTCGCCCGCAGTGTGTACGGCGCGCACACCACGCTCACCGCGACGCTGCTCGCGGTCCTCATCGCCTTCGGCATCGGCACGGCCGTCGGACCGGTCGCGGGCTTCGCCGGAGGGTTCGTCGACACCGCGATCATGCGGGTGGTCGATGTGTTCCTGGCGATCCCCGGCCTGCCGCTCGCGATGGTGGTGGTGGTCTCGGTCCTGGGCTACTCCACGCAGAACATCGCCCTGGCCGTCGGTATCGCCTCCATCGCCTCCTTCGCGCGGGTGATGGGGGTCCCAGGTGCTCGCCGTCGTCACCCGGGACTGTGTCAAGGCGGCCTACGGTCTGGGGGCCGGCCGGGCGTCATGCTCCGGCACGTCGTCCCCAACTCGCTCAACTCGGTGATCGCGCTGGCGGCCCCCGAAGTCGGCACGGCCGTGCTCGCCGTCGCCTCGCTCGGCTTCAAGGCGGTGACCGGCAGACAGGAACGGACGGCCCGGGTGATCGAGCTGCTGCAAGCGGTGGCGCTCGACGAGAGCCATCTGCACCGGCTCCCCGCCGAGCTGTCCGGCGGCCAGCGGCAGCGGGTCGCGATCGCGCGGGCACTCGCGCTCAACCCCGGGATCCTCGTGCTCGACGAGGCGGTGAGCGCACTCGACGTCTCGGTTCAGGCGCAGATCCTGCGCCTGCTGGTCGGTCTGCAGGCCGAGTTCGGACTCAGCTACGTGTTCGTGACCCACGACCTCGGCGTCGTACGCCTGATCGCCGACGACGTCACGGTGATGAAGGACGGCGCCGTGGTCGAGACCGGCCCGGCCGAGCGGGTGTTCCGCTGCCCGCGGCACGCGTACACACGGGAACTGCTGGAGGCCGTCCCGGGAACGCGGTTCACCGTCGCGGGTGCGCGCTGAGACGTCCGGAGGCGCGTGCGCCGATCCGATTCCGTGCCCCGTGGAGAAGCGAGGGACAGGCGTGGTCATCGGCGGGACATCTCTCTCGGAGGAGCGATTCACCAGCCTTTCGCCCCGGGGGACGGGGGCACCCCCCGAACCCGAACCCGATTCCGGGCCGGGCCGGGGCGGAGCGGCCAGGACTGTCGGGACTGCCAGGGCAGTCAGGGCAGTCAGAGCGGTCGGGGCGGTCAGGGCGCCGCGTTCAGCAGGTCGAGGGCGCTGTGCTGGCGTGCCGCGTCCGTCTTGTCGAGCGGGCCGTTCCAGCGCAGCCCGTACTGGCCGAGCGGATTGCGGTCGCGGGCGTACGCGGCCTCCGCCTGCCGGGACAGATATGCCGTGTAGGGGTGGTCGGCGAGCGCCGCGTTGAGCTTGCCGAGCCCGCGTACGTGCGCGCCCTTGAAGGACGGACCGTCGGCCCCGCAGTCACCGCTCTCGCACGGGTCGCGCAGGATGCCGTCGGTGTTCAGGGAGGAGGAGGTGGTGGCCGCGTCGGCGATCTGCCGGGCCGTGGTGAGGAGGGCGGCGTCCTGGGTGGCCCGGTTCAGCTCCGTGAGCGCGCCGAGCAGCACACCCTGGTTGTACGACCAGACGGCGGCGCCGTTGTTACGGCAGCTGGACAGGTCGATGCCGTCGTTCACCAGGCGCGAACCGTTGACCATCCCGGTCCCCTGGAACCACGACCAGCCGGCGCGGGCCCGGTCCAGATAGACGGTGTCGCCGGGGACGCGGTTGTGCAGTGCCGCGCTGAGCTGGATGTAGAGGGAGTTGGCGATGGCGTTCTTGTAGGTCTTCGCTGTGCTCCACCACACACCGCCGCCGCAGACGCCGTCCCAGTAGGAGGCCATGTGGTCGGCGTCCGCGCGTGCGGTGGAGAGATAGCGGCTGTCGCCGGTCGCGTCGTAAGCGGCGATCCAGGCCAGCCCCCACCAGCCGGTGTCGTCGATGTACTCGTTGCGGAACTGGCCACCCTGTGCGTTGAGTTGGCGATTGTAGGTGTGGGCGATGGCGTAGCGGTAGCTGGGCATTCCCGAGACGCGGATGTTGTCGATGACCGCGGTCAGCGCGTTGGCCGAGTTCCACCAGCCGGTGGTGTCGAACAGCCCGGTGCCGTTGTTGTAGAACTGCATCTGCGCCGTGGCCGCGGCCGTCCGGCGGTCCCACGCGTTCCAGGTCGTACGCGCCCAGGGTGTGCAGGCGATGTCCGTACGGTCGCCGGCCTTGCCGCAGGCGCGCAGGGCGCCGACCCCGTTGGCGTTCCAGTCGTCCACGTTGTACATGAGGGTGCGCCGGCCGCGCTGTCCCGCGGGCACGACGGTGGCGCCGAGGCGGCTGCCGGAACTCCAGGTGCGCCCGCCGTCGAAGGACCGGTCGAGCCAGACCTCGTCGCCGGGGCTGCCGTTGTCCGTCGAGGCCCAGCCCATCGCGTCCTGGTCATCGAAGTGGAGGACGATCGAGCGGGAGAAGAGCGTGGTGGAGACGGGGGCGCGGTCCCCCGGCGCGAGCGCGGGATCGCGGGCGTCGCAGTACGTGTTGCAGAGGGCCGCGGTCGGGGCGGCGGCCACGGCTTGTGGGGTCAGGGCGGCGAGGAGCGCCACGGCGAGCGGCGCCACCAGTCGGCGCATCCGGACCGACAACGTTGTCCACATGGGCGGCTCCGGGCTCGGCGGGAGGACTGAGAGCGCTCCCGGAACGTATGGCAATGGCGTGCCCACGTCAATAAGTCGGGCTGCGCTGGCTTCCGCGGTGGCTCCGCGCTGGCTTCCACGGTGGCCGGGGCGCAAGGGTTCCGCGGTCCGCGGGATGTCCCGCGGAAGGTCAGCGGGATTCGACGGGGGTCGCCCCGCCGTGAGGCGGGGCGAGGCGGGACTTTGAAGACAGGGCTAGGGACAATACCAGTGACATAGGGGCCAGTTCGGCGGCCTCACCTGCGGAAACACGGTCCGCCGACAGCCCCGGCAGCCGCAAAGTCACTGATATTGGGGCTAGGGACGGACGTAAGGCCGGGTCATGACTTCCATGTTGTGGCCGTCCGGGTCGTCGAAGTAGGCGCCTCGGCCACCGAACAGACGGTTGATCTGGCCGGGTTCGGTGTGGTGGGGGTCGGCGTAGTAGGTGACTCCCACCGCCTCCAGGCGGGCGATAGCGCCGTCGAACTGCTCGTCAGGGACGAGGAAGGCGTAGTGCTGCGACTGGATCGGTTCGTCTCTCTTCTCGTAGTAGTCGAGTGTCACGCCGTTGCCGAGGTCGACGGGGAGGAACGGCCCGAACGGGGCGCCGACCTTCAGGCCCAGGACCGTGGCGAGGAACTCGGCAGACTGGTGCCGGTCGCTTGCGTAGACGGCAGTGTGGTTCAGCTGGACGCCGGTCGTCGGCGGGGTGGATTCATGGGAGTGCCGCTGGTCACACGGTTTTTCGGCTGTGCCTGGCCGTGGATCGCGAGGCGGAGAAGGGAGGCGACGCGGAGGGGGCACCTCCCACGCCCTCAAGGCGGTGGGGGAGTCGCCGACCGACGACAGCGCGGCGAGGCGGCGCGGTCCATGCGCCACGTGAGCACACCGATCGTGCGGCGGGATCGTGCCGATCACACCACGGGGCTCAGATCGTCATGGCCTCCTGTATCCAGCGGTTCACACGGTACGGCAGCCACCACTCCACCTCGCCGACCGCGAGCACGAGTCGCTCCTCGCGGAAGTCGGCGAGCGCGTCCGGCGGCACCGCCGAGGCGGGAGCCCCGTACGCGAGGCGGTCGATCGCTTCCTGGTAGTGCGGCTCGTCCACCGTGAACCGGCGGAGGTCCCCCCAGCGGCGGTCACGGATCTGGACGAAGCCCGGCCCCTGCCGCCAGAGGCACTTGCCGAGGTAGTGGCCGTTGCGCCAGGTCCGCAGCGCGTCGTCCGCTGCCGCCGGGCCCACCCCCTCGATCCGCTGCGGCGGTTGGAGGTGGCTCAGGAGGCGGCCGATGTCCTCGGCGGCCGTGGGGCCCCCGCTCGGATCCGGCCGCAGGTCCCACTCGACGAGCACCGCGCGGGCCGTCAGGTCCCTGACCAGGCTGAGGGTGCGTACGGTACGGGCCGCCGCGTCCGGCGTTCCCGTGTCCGCGAGATCCACGACGCCGGACAGCCGGACGCGGCGCGCGCCCTGTTCCCACAGCCGGTCGCACTCCTCGGCGACGGGGCCGGTGAGTGTGAGGTCGCCGAGGAACATCCCCGGCAGAGCGCAGGCGACGGGGTCGTAGTCACGCCAGACGGCGGCGGTCGGGGTGAGGACGGAGCGGGGAGTCATCGGACTGGCCTCCAAGTGCGCCTGAACGGAGGGACGGTGGTGGCGAGACGCTCGGGTGAGGGCTGAGGGCTGAGGGCTGAGGGCTGAGGGCTGAGAGTGAGGGCTGAGGTGGGGAAAGTGGGTGGGGAAAGTGGGTGGGGAA
>NZ_QQNA01000366.1 GCF_003346515.1 Streptomyces corynorhini | reverse complement strand
CACGTCGTGGTTGGAGAGCACCCAGGTGGCGGGGGCGCCGACCGGGCGCATCGCGGCGAGCGACGCGTCGATGACCTCGCGCAGCTCGGCCGCGTCCCAGGAGGTGCCCAGGTACTGGAAGTTGAACGCCTGGTGCAGCTCGTCGGGGCGTACGTAGTTGGCGGTGCGCTCGACGGTCGGGGTCCATGCCTCGGCGACGGCGATCCGCTCGCCGGGGTACTCGTCGAGGATGGAGCGCCACTGCCGGTAGATCTCGTGCACGCCGTCCTGGTCGAAGAAGGGCATGCCCCCGTCGTTGGCGCCGAGCAGCCTGAGCTGTCCCGCGTCGCCGATGTCGGGCAGTCCCGCCGCCTTGACCAGGCCGTGGGCGACATCGACGCGGAAGCCGTCGACACCCATGTCCAGCCAGAAGCGCAGGATGGAGCGGAACTCGTCGGCGACGGCCGGGTGGTCCCAGTTGAAGTCGGGCTGCTCGGGGGCGAACAGGTGCAGATACCAGTCACCGGGGGCGCCGTCCGGGTCGGTGGTCCTGGTCCAGGCGGGGCCGCCGAAGATGGACTCCCAGTCGTTGGGAGGCAGTTCGCCGTCCGCGCCCTTGCCGGGACGGAAGTGGTAGCGCTCGCGCAGCGCGGATCCCGGCCCCTCGCGCAGCGCGCGCCTGAACCACTCGTGCTCCGCGGAGGAGTGGTTGGGCACGAGGTCCACGATGATCCGCAGGTTCAGCTCGTGGGCGTCGCGGATCAGCGCGTCGGCGTCCAGCAGGGTGCCGAACATCGGGTCGATGGCGCGGTAGTCGGCCACGTCGTATCCGGCGTCGGCCTGCGGGGAGGCGTAGAAGGGGCTGAGCCACACGGCGTCGACGCCCAGCCCGGCGAGGTGGGGAAGGCGGCGGCGCACCCCGTCGAGGTCGCCCATCCCGTCGCCGTTCCCGTCGGCGAAGCTGCGTGGATAGACCTGGTAGATCACCGCGTCCCGCCACCAGCCGCGGCCGTGGCCCGGGGCGTCGTCGGACGTGCCGGTGAGAGGGGCAGTGAGGTGCTGGGTCATGTCGTCCCTGGAGTGTCTGGGGGGCGGGGGGCGACGCCGCGCCGAGGGGGCCGTCGGCGCCGTCGTGGTGGTACGGAATCGGTGGTGCGGGATGCGGTGGTGCGGGGTACGGAGGTACGGAGTCAGTGGTACGGGGTACGGAGTTACGGGGTACGGGGTGTGGCGGTCGGGCAGGGCGGTCAGCCCTTGACGGCACCGGCGGACATGCCGGTGACCAGGTGCCGCTGCGCGAAGAGGAAGACGAGCGCGGCGGGGATGGCGATCAGCACGGACGCGGCGGTCATCGGGCCCCACTGGGCGCCGTACTGGTTGACGAACTTCTGCAGGCCCCCGGCCAGGGTGAGGTTCTCGTCGCCCACCATGAAGGCCGACGCGTAGGCCACTTCGCCCCAGGCGGTGATGAAGGAGTAGAACGCGGTCACCGCGAGTCCGGGCTTGGCGAGCGGCAGGATCAGCCGGTAGAAGGTCCCGAACGGCGTCAGTCCGTCGACCATGCCGGACTCGTCGATCTCCCGGGGGATGGTGTCGAAGAAGCCCTTCATCATCCAGGCGCAGAACGGCACGGCGATGGTGAGGTACGTGATGACCAGCCCCGCCGACCTGTTGAGCAGCCCGAGCCCGGCCATGATGTTGTAGATCGGCACGATGAGCACGGCGACCGGGAACATCTGGGTGACCAGCAGGGTCCACATCAGCCCGCGCTTGCCGGGGAAGCGGAAGCGGCTGACCGCGTAGCCGGTGGTGGCGGCGACGAACACCCCGAGGAGGGTGGTGAGGCCCGCGATGACCAGCGAGTTGCCGAACCAGGTGAGGAACGGGGTGTCCCGCAGCAGGTTGGTGTAGTTCTCGAACGTCGTCTCTTTGAAGAAGTCCGTGGTCGTGGCGTAGCTCGCGGGCTTGAGCGAGGTCAGCAGGACCCACAGCACCGGGAAGACGGCGATCACGGACGCGACGACGAGGGTGGCGTGCAGGGCGACCGACGCAGCCGGTGAACGCCGCCCGCGCAAGGGCGGGTTGGCGGGCTGTACGGCGTTGGCGGAGGCGGGTGCGGTGGCGGTCGGGGCGGGGGCTGCGGTGGTCACCACGTATCTCCCTGCTGGCGGAGGACTCGCCGGTAGACCGCGGCGAAGAGCATCAGGAGGACCAGGATCAGCACGCCCCAGGTGGAGGACTGCGCGAAGTCGCGCGGACTGATCTCGAAGGAGAACTTGTACGCCTGGGTGACCAGGATCTGCGTCGCCTCGCCGGGTCCTCCCCTGGTCAGCAGGAAGATCACCGGGAACATGTTGAACGTCCAGATGGTGGAGAGCAGGATCACGGTCGTGCTGACCGGGCGCAGTCCCGGCATGGTGATGTGCCGGAACCGCTGCCAGGGGCCCGCGCCGTCCATCTCGGCGGCCTCGTACATCTCGCCCGGGATGGACTGGAGTCCGCCGAGCAGCGCGACCATCATGAACGGCACGCCGAGCCAGATGTTGACGGCGATGACCGAGAACTTGGCCCAGGTGGGGTCGTTGAGCCACGGCACGGCGTCGATGCCGCCGCCCGCGAGCAGCTTGTTGAGGAAGCCGCGGTCCTCGTTGTAGAGGAAGCGCCAGGCGAAGACGGAGACGAAGCCCGGGACGGCCCAGGGCAGGATCAGCAGCATCCGGTAGGCGGAGCGGCCGGCGATCCGGCGGTTGAGGATATTGGCGAGGGCCAGCCCGAGCGCGAAGGTGACGCTGACGCAGGAGACCGTCCACACCAGCGTCCAGCCGAGGGTGGCCAGGAACTGACTGCCCGTCAGCGCGTCGGCGTAGTTGTCGAGTCCGACGAACTTGTAGGTGGCCGGGAGGTGGTTGACGCCGATGTTGCGCTCGACGTTGCGCTCGTTGGCGTCGGTGAGCGACAGGTAGATCCCGCGCAGCAGCGGGTATCCGATGATCACGCCGATCACGACGACCACCGGGGCGACCATGGTCCAGGCGTACCAGTGGGTGGCGACGGCTCGCCGGAGCCCGCCGCCGGTCCCCCGGGGCGCGCCGGCCGGTGTGCCGGAGCCGGAGCCCCGGCCGGGGGCGGGTTCGCCGCCCGGGGCCGATGCCACCGACCGGCTGGTGTGGACAGCCATCAGCGGGTCCGCCTTCCTTCCTCTGCCACGTTCACGTTCACGTCTCGATCTCGGTCTCGGTCTCGGTGTCGGTCTCGGTGTCGGTGTCCGGTCCTGATCCCGGTCGCGGTGCCGGTCGCGGTGCCGGTCGCGGTGCCGGTCGCGGTGCCGGTCGCGGTGCCGGTCGCGCTACTTCCAGCCCTTGAGGAGCTTGCGGTACGCGTCGCCGGTCGCGCCGACGCCCTTGTCCGGGGTGGTCTGGCCGGTGAGGACCTTGGTGTACTCGGTGACGAGCGGGGCGAACAGGCTGCCGGTCTCGGGGATCCAGGGCCGCTCGATGGCCTTGTCGACCACGGGCTTGAAGAAGCCGACGATCTCGTTGTCCGCGACGCCCGGCTTGTCGTACACGGAGGTACGGGTGGGCAGCAGGCTGAGCTGCTCGGCGACCTCGGCCTGGCTCGCGGCGGACGTCATGTACTCGGTGAAGGCGTAGGAGGCGTCGAGGTTCTTGGAGCCCGCGTACACCGCGAGGTTGTGGCCGCCCTGCGGGGCGCCCTGCGCCACGGATCCGGCCGGGACGGGCGCGATGCCGAGATTGGCCTTGTCCTTGAACTGCACGCCGCCGTAGGTGTCGGAGACGGCCCACGGACCGTTGATGATCATCGCGACCTCGCCGTCCTTGAACGACGCCTGCATGTTCTCCCAGCCGTCGGTGGCGTCGGTCTTGGCGGCGCCCGAGTCGACGAGGTCCTTGACGACGGTCATGGCCTTGGCACCGGCCGCGTTGTCGACCGTCACGGTCCTGGACGTGGCGTCGACCAGGTTGCCGCCCTCGCCGTACAGGAACGACAGGAACCAGTAGGCGTCGTCGCCGCGCAGGTACATGCCGGTCTTCCCGGTCTTGTCCTTGATCTTCTTCGAGACCGTCTTCAGCTCGGCCACGGTCCCGGGCACCTGGACACCCGCCTCCTTGAAGATCTTCTTGTTGTAGAAGATCCCCATGGAGTCGATGACCTGAGGCACCGCGTAGGTCTTGTCGTCGTACTTCGTGGAGGCGGCGGCCTGCGGAAGGAAGTCCTTCTCGTCCTTGAGCGCGGCCGTGCCGTCGAGGGGCGCGAGGTAGCCGAGGTCGGCGAACTCGGGGGTCCAGGCGACCTCGGAGCGGATCACGTCGGGGGCGCCGGAGCCGGACTGGGCCGCGTTCTTGAACTTGTTCTGGGCGTCGCCGAAGGGCACGTTGACGTAGTTGACCTTGACCTTCGGATGGAGCGCGGTGAAGCCCTCGGCGAGCTTCTTGAAGACCTTGTCCTCGCTGCCGACGGTCGAGGTGTCCCACCAGGTGACCGTCCCCGACAACTCACCGTTCTTGCCGCCGCCGTTGCCCGATTCGCCGTCACCGCCGCAGGCGGTCGCCGCGAGGGCCAGGATCGCGGCCAGGGCGGTGGCCGTTATGCCACGTCGCATCCGAACTCCTTCAACTGCCGTACCGCTCCGTCGCGGTGCCGGGTCGGTCGTGAAAGTAACAGCGATGCAAGAAGGCCGAAAGACCTTGCGGAAGATTTCTGCAAGAACCGCTGATCGTTACCGGCGCGTGTCCTGGTGATTACCGGCCGATGCCTTGCTGGATCCACCAGGGGCCGCCAGGGGGCGGACCGTACGGCAACCGCGCCCCGACCCCGCAACGGGAAGGTTTCGCAAGATCTTGCAAGAGCTTGCTGCCGTGACCGGAAACCGCGCGTGGTGGGCAATCCGACACCCGCCCGGTACAGTCCACTCCCATGACCGCACGGCTTGCCGATATCGCAACTCAGGCGGGGGTCAGCGAAGCGACGGTCAGCCGCGTACTGAACGGCAAGCCCGGGGTTGCCGCGGCCACCCGTGAGTCCGTACTCGCCGCGCTCGACGTCCTCGGCTACGAACGCCCCGTCAGACTGCGCAGGCGCAGCGCGGGGCTGGTCGGGCTGATCACCCCCGAGCTGGAGAACCCGATCTTCCCTGCCCTGGCCCAGGTCATCGGCCAGGCGCTGACCCGGCAGGGCTACACGCCGGTGCTGGCGACGCAGACCCCCGGCGGCTCCACGGAGGACGAGCTGACCGAGATGCTGGTGGAGCGGGACGTCTCCGGCATCATCTTCGTCTCGGGGCTGCACGCCGACACCTCGGCCGACATGCGCCGCTACGAGAGGCTGCGCGCCCAGGGCGTGCCGTTCGTCCTGGTGGACGGTTTCTCGCCGAAGGTGCGCGCGCCCTTCATATCCCCGGACGACCGGGCGGCCGTGCGGCTCGCGGTGACGCATCTCGTCTCGCTCGGCCACCAGCGCATCGGGCTGGCCGTCGGCCCGAAGCGGTTCGTGCCGGTCCTGCGCAAGATCGAGGGGTTCCGCGCGACGGTGCAGGAGCTGCTGGGCCTGTCGGCGGCGCAGACGGAGGAGCTGATCCAGCAGTCGCTGTTCACCCTGGAGGGCGGGCAGGCCGCGGCGGCGGCGCTGATCGAGCGCGGCTGTACGGCGGTGGTGTGCGCGAGCGACATGATGGCGCTCGGCGCGATCAGGGCCGCGCGCCGGCTCGGCCTCGACGTGCCCCGGGACCTGTCGGTCGTCGGTTTCGACGACTCGCCCCTCATAGCCTTCACGGACCCGCCGCTGACGACGATCCGCAAACCGGTGCCCTCCATGGGGCAGGCCGCGGTCCGGACACTCCTGGAGGAGATCGGCGGCACACCCGCGCCGCACAGCGAGTTCGTCTTCATGCCCGAGCTGGTCGTACGCGGTTCAACCGCCTCGGGGCCGGCCCCCGGTCCCCCCGGGAACACCCGCACAGCGGCCTAGGGTCTTTCGTTCGGATCAGGCCGGATGAGGGAGCGGGGCCTGGTGCCGTGGATCGCGAGGCGGAGGAGGGAGCCCACGCGGAGCGGATGGGGTCTCCCCTGGTCGAGCGAAGCCGAGACCTTGGGGATGACCGACGACAACGCCGCGAGGCGCGGTGCAGGGCTCGCGAGCCCGGCCTGATCCATACGAGAGGCCCTAGTCCTTGAGGTGGAGCGGATGCGCCGGGAACCCGCCCGAGGGATGATCGATCGGTGGCACCAATCTGGCAGACTTTCCCACCATGGGTGAATCCACCGTGAACACACAGGAAAGCCGACCGGCCACCCCGTCACCCATCCCTGACGAGACGGCCCGCCCGACGCCCGACGAGCGCACCAGGCTGCAGCGCCTGCGCTCGCCCGGCCGCCCGCGCATCTGGTTCGAAATCCTGCTGATCGCGGTGAGTTACTACACGTACTCGCTGATCCGTAACGCCGTGCCCGAGCAGAAGGCCAAGGCCCTCAGCAACGCGGACTGGATCTGGCGGACGGAGCAGACGCTCGGCATCGCGGTGGAGCGTTCGATCAATCACGCCGTGGACTCGGTGACCTGGCTGATCATCGCCATGAACTACTACTACGCCACCCTGCACTTCATCGTCACCATCGGGGTGCTGATCTGGCTGTTCCGCAGCCATCCCGGCCGTTACGCGGCGGCCAGACTGGCCCTGTTCGCGACCACGCTGGTGGCCCTGCTCGGCTACTACCTGTATCCGCTGGCGCCGCCGAGACTCATGACCGGGCAGCGCTTCATCGACACCGTCGTGCACCACGAGACGTGGGGTTCGATGGCCTCGGGCAATCTGAAGAACATGTCCAACCAGTACGCGGCCATGCCGTCGATGCACATCGGCTGGTCCCTGTGGTGCGGCCTGATCATCTTCGCGCTCGCCACGGCCCCCTGGGTGCGGATCCTCGGCCTGCTCTACCCCATGGCCACCCTGCTGGTGATCGTCTCCACCGCCAACCACTTCTGGCTGGACGCGGTGGGCGGCATGATCTGTCTCGCGTTCGGCTTCACCGCCTCCTACCTCTGGTACGGCGCGCTTCCGCACCGGCTGCCGCGCCAGGTCACGGCGGGGCGTCCCGCGGTGCGCCTCCGCGCCGCAGGTCGATGACGGGGCGGTGACGGGCGGACGCGACGGCACGGAGGGTGGCCGATCTGTCACCTTCCGCGACGCCTCGCGTGGTACGGACAGCATGCGCCGCCCCAGCCCCAGCCCCCGCCCCAGCCCCCGCCTCCCCGGCCCCGGGGCCGCTCGTTCATCCGAGCGCCCCGGCGAGCAGGCCCGCGGCCACCTCCGCCCCGTCGG
>NZ_QQNA01000365.1 GCF_003346515.1 Streptomyces corynorhini | reverse complement strand
GTCCAGGTGCGCGGCGAGCGCGCCCTCGCGCTCGCCGCGCACCTGGACGAGAGCGGCACCGTGCCCGTCGTGTTCTTCTCGACCGACATCGACGGCGGCGGCGAACTCGCCCTCGACACGTACGAGGGGAAGATCGGCGAACTGAACGGCTCCCTCGGCCGGATGGGCCGGACGAACTACCACCGCGCCGTCGAAGAGGTCGTGGAGCTGCACGAGAAGTCCGGCGCCACCGGGCCCGCGCTGGTCATCTTCCAGACGGACGGCGCGCCCAGCGCCGTGCGCCTCGCCAAGCAGGCGTTGGCGGAGGCCGCCCGGCTGCCGCTGTTCTGGCAGTTCGTCGCCTTCGGCGAACACGACGCCAAGGACTTCGACTTCGCCCGCAGGCTCTCCACCGACGAGTCCGCCGCGAACGTCGGCTTCTGCCACGTGGGCCCCGCGCCCCGGGACGTGCCGGACGCCTCGTTCTACCGCGAGCTGCTCGCCACCTGGCAGCCCGTCGGCTGACCGGGCGCCTCGCGCGTACCGGCCGACCCCACTGCCGTCGGCCCCGTCACTTCTCGACGCGGGCCGGCGGCAGTGTCACGGTCACCGCGAGGCCGCCGCCCGGACCGCCCGGCTCCGCCGTGACCGTCCCGCCGTGCGCCTCCGCGATCGAGAGGACGATGGAGAGCCCGAGCCCGGCCCCCCGGCCCATCCGGTCGCGCCCCTCGCCCCGCCTGAACGGCTCGAAGAGCACGGGGATGTCCGCCTCCGCCACCATGGGTCCGGTGTTCCGCACCACGACCACGCAGCCGTCGACCGCGACGTGGACCGTCCCCGTACCGTCCGTCACGTTGTAGCGCACCGCGTTGGCGAGCAGGTTCCCCACCAACTGACCGAGCAGCAGCCGGTTCCCCCTGACCACCCCGGCCTGCGCCACGGACAGCGACATCATCAGGGAGACGTCCCTGCGGCAGCGCGCCGTCTCCTCCGCCACCGCCTCGCCCAGGTCGACCAGCTCCAGGTCCTCCACATCGCGCTCGCTGCGCGCCAGCACCAGCAGCCCCTCGATGAGCTGCTCGCTGCGCCGGTTGTTGTCGAGGAGCGTCTGCTTCGTCCGGGCCAGCTCCTCCGGCGAGCCGAAGTCGTCCAGACCGACCTGGATCGCGGTGCGCTGCGTCGCCAGCGGGGTGCGCAGCTCGTGCGAGGCGTTGGCGATGAAGCGGCGCTGGCTGTCGAACGCCTTCTGGAGCCGCGCCAGCAGCGCGTCCAGCGTGTCGCCCAGCTCCTTCAGCTCGTCGTCGGGGCCAGAGGCGCCGACCCGTTCGTGGAGGTTGCGCTCGGAGAGCCGACGCGCCTTCGCCGTCATGGCGTGCACGGGGCGCAGCACCCGCCCGGCGGTCCACCAGCCGACCCCGACCGCGCACGCCGTCATGACGAGCAGCGAGACGAGGGACCAGAACAGCAGCTCGTTGGAGGCGACGTCGGTGACGCTGTCGGTGAGCTGGTAGGCGGTGATCGGCTCGACCTGCTGCTCGGTGATCAGTCCGCTGACGGAGCCGGGGGGCATCGCCGGTGCCACCTGGACGGGGGTCACCCGCCCGGCGATCTGCTGGGCCTCGCTCTGCGTACCGGCGCCGGAGAGCAGGTTGACGATGGCGAGCAGACCGCCGCCGAGCACGAGGAAGACGCCGCCGTAGATGAGGGCGATGCGGGTACGGATGGTGGTCCCGCGCATCGGTATGCCCGCGTCCGGCAGCCCTCGGCGCAGCATCCCCATCCCGCGCAGCCCGCCCTTCCTGAACCGTGCCCCGAGCCGGCGCCCGCCCTCCTGGCAGCGGCGCCCCGCGAGGCTCAGCACGGTGCCCTTCACAGCGCGTACCCGGCGCCCTGCACGGTGCGGATCAGGGCGGGCTCGCCGAGCTTGGCGCGGAGCTTGCTCAGGCAGACCCGGACGGCGCCGGTGAACGGGTCGGCGTGCGCGTCCCAGGCGCGTTCCAGCAGCTCCTCGGCCGAGACGGGCGCGCCGTCCGCCTCCAGCAGGATCTGGAGCACGGAGAACTCCTTGGGCGACAGGTCCAGCTCCACGCCGTCGCGCCAGGCCAGCCGCCGTACGGAGTCGAGCCGCACCCCGAGCCGCTCCAGCTGCGGCGGTACGGGCCGGGCGCTGCGCCGCCGCAGGGCGCGCACCCGGGAGACCAGCTCCGGGAAGTCGAAGGGCTTGCCCAGGTAGTCGTCGGCGCCGAGGTCGAGCCCTTCGACGCGCTCCTCCATGGAGGCGGACGCGGTGAGCATCAGGATGCGCGTACGGGAGGACTCGGCGACCAGCTTGCGGGCGACGTCGTCGCCGTGCACGCGCGGCAGATCGCGGTCGAGGACGACGACGTCGTAGTCGTGCAGTCCGAGGTAGGCGAGGGCGGCGTCACCGCTGTACACGGTGTCGACGGCGAAGCCCGCTCTGCGCAGCCCGGTGGCGACCAGCTCCGCCAGGACCTCCTCGTCCTCGGCGACCAGTACCCGCATGGTGTCGTCCCCTGCCCCTGTCCCGTTCCCCGTCCCGGTCCCGTTCCCCGTACTCGCTCCTGCCCCGTTTCCCGTCCCTGTCCCGTTCCCGGTCCCGTTCCCCGTCCCGTTTCCCGTCCCGGTCCCTGTCCCGCGCCCCATCGTCTGCCCAGCCTCGTACATGATGCCCTTCTCCTCCCGGGATGGGCATGTCTACCGCAATGGCTGTTTCCGAAAGCTCTCCTCACTTTCCCCACCCGGTATCCCACGCCCCACCGTCCTCCCCCGCACCAGTGCAACGGGCGACCCGTGACAGATCGGTCGGATACGATATTGACATTCCATCGACCAAATCATCACTCCGTGTAGCGACTTGGGAGCAGCCTGCGATGGCTCGACACCTCATCACCAGCGCCCTTCCGTACATCAACGGGATCAAGCACCTGGGCAACATGGTGGGGTCCATGCTCCCGGCCGACGTGTACTCCCGGTATCTGCGCCGTCGCGGTCACGAGGTGCTGTACATCTGCGCCACCGACGAGCACGGCACCCCGGCCGAGCTGGCCGCGAAGGAGGCCGGTGTCCCGGTCGACGCGTTCTGCGCCGAGCAGCACGACGCCCAGAAGGCGGTCTACGACGGCTTCGAGCTGTCCTTCGACTACTTCGGCCGCAGCTCCTCCGCCCAGAACCGCGAGATCACGCAGCACTTCGCGCGCAGGCTCCAGGAGAACGGGTTCATCGAGGAGCGGGCGATCCGGCAGGTCTTCTCGATCGCCGACGACCGCTTCCTCCCGGACCGCTACATCGTCGGCACCTGCCCGCACTGCGGCTACGACAAGGCGCGCGGCGACCAGTGCGAGAACTGCACGCGGGTGCTGGACCCGACCGACCTGATCGAGCCGCGCTCCGCGATCAGCGGCAGCGGTGAGCTGGAGGTCCGCGAGACCAAGCACCTCTTCCTGCTCCAGTCGAAGCTGGCGGGCGAGGTCGAGGAGTGGATCGACGCGAACGGCGCGGAGTGGCCGCAGCTCGCCTCCTCCATCGCCCGCAAGTGGCTGACCGAGGGCCTGCACGACCGCTCGATCACCCGTGACCTGGAGTGGGGCGTGCCGGTCCCGGCCGACACCTGGCCGGAGCTGGCGGCCGAGGGCAAGGTCTTCTACGTGTGGTTCGACGCCCCGGTCGAGTACATCGGCGCGACGAAGGAGTGGGCGGACCAGGACCCGGCGCACCGCGACTGGAAGTCGTGGTGGTACGAGGCCGACGACACCGTCCGCTACACCGAGTTCATGGCCAAGGACAACGTCCCGTTCCACACGGTGATGTTCCCCGCCACCCAGCTCGGCACCCGCGAGCCGTGGAAGAAGGTCGACTACGTCAAGGCCTTCAACTGGCTGAACTACTACGGCGGCAAGTTCTCCACGTCGCAGAAGCGGGGCGTCTTCACCGACGCCGCGCTGGAGCTGCTGCCCGCCGACTACTGGCGCTACTTCCTGATCGCGAACGCGCCCGAGTCGGACGACACGTCGTTCTCCTGGGAGCACTTCACGACGACGGTCAACAAGGACCTCGCCGACACCCTCGGGAACTTCGTCAACCGCGTCCTGTCCTTCTCGCGCAAGCGCTTCGGCGACGACGTCCCGGCGGGCGGGGCGCCCGGCGAGGCCGAGACGCGGCTGGGCGCGCAGATCGCGGAGCTGCTCGCGGAGTACGAGGGCCACATGGAGGCGCTCCAGTTCCGCAAGGCCGCCACCGCGCTGCGCGCGCTGTGGTCGGCGGGCAACTCGTATCTGGAGGAGAAGGCTCCGTGGCTGGAGATCAAGACGAATGAGGAGGGCGCGGCGCTGACCCTCCGTACGGCGATGAACCTGATCCACCTCTACGCGGTGGTCTCCGAGCCGTTCATCCCGGCCTCGGCCCGCGCCATGCGCGAGGCGTTCACCACGGCCGGGGACACGGCGCCGTGGGTCACGGCCGAGGAGGCGAAGGCGCTGGACGCCGTTCCGGCGGGTACGCCGTTCACGGTTCCGCCGGTGCTCTTCGCGAAGATCACCGACGAGGACCTGGCCGCGTACAAGGAGCGCTTCGGCGGCGAGGAGAGCGCGGCGTAACGCGCGCCGCCCCCGGCGACGCGGGGCCCGGGAAGCGGGGTGAACCCGCGTCCCGGGCCCCTTTCCCGTCTGGTCAGAGGTCCGTACCGTCGTGGGTCTCGTCCGGGTCCACGCCGACGGTGAGGGAGCCGACGACGCCGCGCGACACGTCGCCCTTCTTCCTGTACGTGAGCTTCAGCAGACCGCCCGTGACACCGCTCTGGTCGTAGATGGTGTCCTGTGTGAGGGTCGTACGGACCGCCGTGTTGGTCGCGTACGGTGCGACGCTCTCGGTGTCGAGGACGGCGGCCTCCTCGAAGAAGAACTGGCCGGTGTGGCAGGTGTGGCCGCCTTCGTAGCCGCTGTCGGTCAGCTCGCCGTCGACGTGCACCTTGACGTGGATGTGCACGGCGCGGCCCTGGTACCAGCCGGGGAAGAGGGTCGTGAACTCGACGAAGCCCTTCTTGTCGGTGAGCTGCGTGCCGCGCAGGTAGCGCTCGTCGTCGGTGGGCTCCTCGTGGCCGCCACCACCACCGCCACCACCGGGACCGCCGCCATCGGTCGGGGGCTCGCCGGTCGGTTCGCCGGTGGGCGCGTCGGTGGGAGCGTCGGTGGGCGGGGTGCCGCCGCCGGGGCCGCCGCCGCCACCGGAGCCCACGTCCTCGTAACCGGAGTAGATGCCGGTCGCGTCGCAGTGCCAGATGTCGATGGCCGCGGCTCTGAGCGGCGCGCAGCTCTCGGAGTCGATCACCTTGAGGCGGAGGGTGAAGGGGATGCCCTCCTTGTCCTCGGTGATGTCCTTCCGGATCTTGTCGGCGTCGATGTAGTACGGGCCCTCGGTGGTCTGCGAGGTGAGGGTGTAGCACTCCTCCGCGGCCTTCGCGGTCGCCTTGGCGCCGCCCGCCTTCGCCGCGGCGGCGCGCTGTGCGGCCGTCTCCTCGCCGGCCGACGCGGTGGTGACGGCGATGGCTCCGACACCGGCGGCGGCGACGGCCGCGCCGCCCGCGACGATGACCCGACGGCGCGTCACGTCTTTTTTGTGTTTGGGGAGTTGGGTGTCTGTCATGCGACGGGACGCTAGGGGGCCAAGCTGGCAGCCACATAGGTAAGGGCTGTGAGCCACCGGAGATGGCCGATACCTGTCGCGCCCGGCACGGGACCGGGGTGAGCGAGGCCGGGACGAGCGGGACCGGGGAGGGCGGGAACCGGGGCCCGTGGGGACCGGGGCCCGTGGGGACCGGGGCCCGTGGGGACCGGCGTCAGTGGGACAGCGACTCCGCGTCCCCCATCACCACCACCGGCCGCTTCTCCGGATCCAGCAGGAGCAGCAGCTCCCGCATCCGGTCGCGGTGGATCGACACGCACGCCTGGGTGGGGCCGTCGTGGTCCACGTGCATCCAGATGCCGCCGCCCTTCTCCATACCGAGCGGCCGGGTCCAGTCGAGCGGGCTGGTGCCGGGCACGCGGTTGTAGTCGATGGCGACGACGTAGTCGAAGGCCCCTTCCAGGGGTTCGCCGTCGACCCCCTGGCCGGACGCCGTGAAGGCGGGGCCCTGGTCGTACGTGAGCTTCGTGCCCGGGTCGTCGAGCAGGCCGCCCGCGTCGGTGAGCGTGAACACTCCGATGGGGGAACGCAGGTCACCCTGGTCGTGGTCGTCGGTCCAGCCGCTCTTGGCGTTGTGCGCGGGCCAGGGGTCCGTGACGGGGGCCCACCCGGCGACCGGATCGCGCTCGTAGACCTGGACGGACGAGTCACTGGAGTCCCGGTCGGCGCCGGTCACCACGACGGCCTGGGTGGTCTCGGGGGAGATCTCGGCGCGGGTCTTGCGGCCGAGGCCGGGGATCTCCTGCGGTACGACGGCCCGCGCCCCCGCGCCCGCCATCCCCGGGATGCCGGAGCCGCCCCCGCCGCCCGAACCGCCGCCGCTACCGGACTCGGCGCCGACGGCGTCCTTGTCGCTCACGGCCGTGCCGCCCGGCGCTGACCCCGCCTTGTCGGCGGTCCGGGTGTCGTCCCCGACGCCCCCGCAGCCGGTGAGCAGCAGACCGGCCGTCAGCAGCACGGCGGCCAGCGGTCCTCTGCGGACAGTGCGGACGGAGCACACAGACATGGACGGGCCTTTCATTTCGCGTTCCGGGGAGGGGTGGCACTGAAGGTGGGGCCGGAGTGGGTGGGGCCGGAGCCGGTGGCGGCGGTGGCGGTGGAGCCGTTTGTGGGTGGTTCGTCCGGTCCTGTCACGAAGTCTGCGCTGGCGATCATCGTATGGACGTCCTCCACGACCACCGGCGAGTCGCCGCCGAGACAGAGGCTGACGGTGAACTCCGCCCGGTTCGAGGGACCGGCCAGCAGGGCGCCGTACTCCTTGGTGCCGCCGATGTTCCGGCAGAAGGAGGAGGGGGAGCCCGCGAGGGACAACTCGGACAGCCCCTGGAGTTCGATCGACCGGGCGTCCCCGGAGGCGGGCGCGATGCTGACCAGAGCGCCGCCGGGCAGCAGCGAGACGATCGGACCGCACTCCGTCAGCTCCTTGGTGTCGCAGGCCGGGGGGTGGTCGGCGAGCGGCTGGTTGGCGAGAAAGGCGTGGGCGTACGGCCCGGACACCGCGTCCTCGGGGCTCTTCTGCGCCCGCCAGCCCGGGAGCAGCCGCAGGCTCAATCCGCCGAGCTGGGGGAAGCGGACGCGCTCGTCCTGCCCGTCGCTCCGGGACGGTTCCGGCGTGGCGCCGCGGCCGTCGCGGCCGTCCCCGTCGTCGCGGCCTCCGTCGTCGTCGTGGTGGCTGACGGAGGGGACGGGGGCGGCGGGCAGTACCGGCCCGGAGCCGCCGCGCAGGACCCCGGGGAGGAGCACCCCGGCCAGGACGAGCGCGGTCACGGTGGCGGCGGCGGCCCCGGCCGTACGCCGCCTGCGCCGGGCCAGTACGACGCGTTCCCGCACCCCCGCCAAGCGGCCCTCGGGGTCGGGCAGCCGGGGGACGGCCCGCTCCAGCAGAACCCGCAGTTCTAGTTCCTGCTGTTCCTGCTGGCTCTGCTGGTCCTGCTGGTCCTGCCGGTCCTGCCGGTCCTGCCGGTCCGGGTCGAGCGCCCGCCCACCCGGCCGGTCGGAGCCCGGTCGCGGCTCACCCACAGCGGTCACCGCCGTCCACCCGCTCGGGCAGCAGGGCCCGCAGCGAGCGCAGCGCCCTGGAGGACTGGCTCTTGACCGTGCCGGGGGAGCAGCCGAGCGCCGCCGCCGTGTCCTGCACGCTCAGGTCCTCGAAGTACCGCAGCACGACCACGGCCCGCTGCCGCACCGGCAGCGCCCGGACGGCCGCCGCCAGCGACTGCTCCAGATCCACGTGCGCGTACGCGTCCACCGCCCCGGCCGCGTCCGGGACATCGGCGTACGACAGTTCCCCGCGCCAGCGCCGCCGCCACCAGGAGGCGTGCAGATGCACGAGCGCCTTGCGGACGTACGCCTCGGGCCGGTCCCCCGATATGCGCGACCACTTCGGCCACACCTTCGCGAGGGTGCTCTGGAGCAGGTCCTCGGCCAGATGCGCGTCGCCCGTCAGCAGCCACGCCACCCGCAGCAGCCGCGCCCCCCGGGCGGCGACGAATGCCTCGAAGTCGGCGTCGCCCGGATCCATGGTCCTGTCCTCGCCATTCTGTTCGATCTGCCACGCCTGTGGAACGCGATGGGACACGGATCGGGTTGCCCGCGACGCGGAAAATATCCGACGGCCCGGCAAAGGACCTGGCAAAGCGCCTGGTGAGGGGCGCACCAAGGGGCTGGCGAGGACCGGAAAGGGGAACGGCGAGCGGCCCGGCAGGCCGCCTCACAGGGATTTGCTGTAACTTTCAAGTACAGCGTCCTTCACCCCCCTCACCTCAGGAGAGAACGCCGCCATGTCATCCCCCTCGCGCACCAGTGCCAGCACACTCCCCACCGGCCCCACCGGCTTCGGCGCCCCCGCCGCACCCCACGCCGCCACGCCGTACGCCTATGACGTCGGCCTGCTGCTGCTCCGTGTCGTCCTCGGCCTGACCATGGCCGCGCACGGCAGCCAGAAGCTGTTCGGCTGGTTCGGCGGCGGCGGGATCGACGGCACGGGCGCGTTCTTCACCATGAGCGGCTACCCGTCGGGCAAGGCGCTGGCCGTCGTGGCCGGGCTGAGCGAGACCCTCGGCGGCCTGGGCCTGGCGATCGGCCTGCTCACCCCGCTGGCGGGCGCGGCCGTGGTCGGCACGATGGTGAACGCCATCGCCGTGAAGGGCACCGGACACTTCTTCGCCCCGGCCGGCATCGAGTACGAGCTGCTCCTCACGGCCGGCGCCGCCGCCCTCGCCCTCACCGGCCCCGGCCGTATCGCCGTGGACCGCTTCCTGCCGTGGGTCAGGGCGCACCGCCTCGCCTACGGCGCGACGGCGGTGGCCCTCGGCCTGGTGGTGGCGGGCGTCACGCTGCTGCTGCGCAAGTAGGACGTACGCAAGGACGTACGCAACGACGTGCGCGAGGGCGTGTGCGAGCAGGGCACGCCAGGACGGCTACCAGCGGTACCAGCGACCCCGTCCGGTACCGGCTCCGGACCCCGGTCCTGAACCGGAGGACGGCCGCCGGATCAGGAAGCCGAGCAGCCAGAGCACGAAGAGCACGACCGCGATCCACCAGAGGGCATGCAGCACGAAGCCGAGCCCGAAGACGATCAGGACGATCAGAAGCACGATCAGCAGTGCGCCCATGGCTACCAGCTCCCAGCGGGATCCGCCCGGAGGGGACATTGCCGTGCATACCGGGCGTTTCTCACCTTACTCCGCCGGGCCGCGCACGAAGGCCGAGGGGCCCGCTGACCTTTACGTAAGCCTTTACGTAAAGGTCCCGGGCCCCTCGGCCTTCGTCGTACTCGCCGTTCGGCTACTTCTCGGCCGGCTTCTCCGCGGCCTTCTCGCCGCTCTTCGCCACCGGCTTGCGCAGCGCGATGTTCAGCTCCCGCAGCCGCGTCTCGTCCAGCTCCGTCGGCGCGCCCATCATCAGGTCCTGCGCGTTGCCGTTGAGCGGGAAGGCGATCGTCTCGCGGATGTTCGGCTCGTCGGCCAGCAGCATCACGATGCGGTCCACGCCCGGGGCGATGCCGCCGTGCGGCGGGGCGCCGAGCCGGAAGGCGCGCAGCATGCCCGCGAACTCGTGCTCGACGGTCTCGCGGTCGTAACCCGCGATCTCGAACGCCTTCAGCATCAGCTCGGGCTCGTGGTTGCGGATCGCGCCGGACGACAGCTCGATGCCGTTGCAGACGATGTCGTACTGCCACGCGAGGATGTCCAGCGGGTCCTTCGTCTCCAGGTCGTCCAGACCGCCCTGGGGCATGGAGAACGGGTTGTGCGAGAAGTCGATCTTCCCGGTCTCCTCGTCCTTCTCGTACATCGGGAAGTCGACGATCCAGCAGAACCGGAACACGCCCTCCTCGAAGTGCCCGGCGCGCTTGGCGGCCTCGACCCGCACCGCGCCCATGATCTTGGAGACCTCGTCGAACTCGCCCGCGCCGAAGAAGATGGCGTGGCCGGGGACGAGCGAGAGCCGCTCGGTGAGGACCTTCACGTCCTCCTCGGTGAGGAACTTGGCGATCGGGCCGCTCAGCGCGCCGTCGTCACCGACCCGCACCCAGGCCAGGCCCTTGGCGCCCTGCTCGACGGCGTAGTCCCCGAGCCCGTCGAAGAACTTGCGCGACTGCCCGGCGGTGTCCGGCACCGGCAGGGCGCGCACGTGCTTGCCCGCGAACGCCTTGAAGCCGGAGTCCGCGAAGACGTCCGAGATGTCGACCAGCTCCAGCTTGGCCCGCAGGTCGGGCTTGTCGTTGCCGTACTTCAGCATCGACTCCCGGAACGGGATGCGCGGGAACGGGGAGGTGACGTGACGCCCGCCGCCGAACTCCTCGAACAGCTCGGTCATCAGCTTCTCGATCGGCCGGAAGACGTCCTCCTGCTCGACGAAGCTCATCTCGACGTCGAGCTGGTAGAACTCGCCGGGCGAGCGGTCCGCGCGGGCGTCCTCGTCGCGGAAGCACGGCGCGATCTGGAAGTAGCGGTCGAAGCCCGAGATCATCAGCAGCTGCTTGAACTGCTGCGGCGCCTGCGGCAGCGCGTAGAACTTGCCGGGGTTCAGCCGGGACGGGACCACGAAGTCACGGGCGCCCTCGGGGGAGGTCGCGGTGAGGATCGGGGTGGCCATCTCGTTGAAGCCGAGCGCGGTCATCTTGTGCCGGATGGCCGAGATGACGGCCGTACGCAGCATGATGTTGCGGTGCATGCGCTCGCGGCGCAGGTCGAGGAAGCGGTACTCCAGGCGCCGCTCCTCGTTGACGCCGTCCTCGGCGTTGATCGTGAACGGCAGCGGGCCCGCCGCGCCCAGGATCTCGACCTCGGAGACCTCGATCTCGATCTCACCGGTCGGCAGCTCCGGGTTGACGTTCTCCGCACCGCGCGCGGAGACCTTGCCGTCGATACGGACGACGGTCTCCTTGGTGAGCTTGGACAGCTCCTCGTTCGCGGCGGTGCCGGGACGGGCGACGAGCTGCACCAGACCGTAGTGGTCGCGCAGATCGATGAAGAGGATGCCGCCCAGGTCTCGGCGATTGTGCAGCCAGCCGCTCAGCCGGACGTCGGCGCCGACGTCAGAGGCGCGGAGTTCGCCGCAGGTGTGGGACCTGTACCGATGCATCGTCGTTCATCCAGTCTTGGCAATCGAGGGGTGGGCCAGGAGACACAAGGTTAACGCCCGGAGCCCCCGCCCCCGGGCCCTGTCGGCCTCCGGGCCCCTCGCGGGCGCCCTCCCCGGGCAGCGCCCGCTTAGAGGTCCTAACAGAAGTCACTATCGGTGTGACCGTCGGCTTGGATGCTCGTTGGGC
>NZ_QQNA01000364.1 GCF_003346515.1 Streptomyces corynorhini | reverse complement strand
CACACCCGCCTCGTCGCCGTCGGGCTGGACCAGATCTGGCTCGCCCGACGGCGACGAGGCGGGTGTGCAGGGCGCGCCCGAGGTCGCTGTGGGGCAGCCGGGCCACGCCCGTGCGCCAGCCGCCGAGCGCCAGGTTCTTGGTGAGACCGGTGGTGACGACGGTGCGTTCTGGCGCGTGTACGGCCGGGGACTCGGCGCGCTGTGAGGTGTCGTACACCAGATCGCGGTAGATCTCGTCGGACACGATGACCAAGTCCAGTTCGCGGGCCGCGTCCGCCAGCCGTCGCACCGTGTCCGGGGCCGCGACCGTGCCGGTCGGGTTGTCCGGCACCGTCACCACCACGGACCGGGGGTCCTGCCCGGCGGCGCGCGCGGCGGTGACCGCTTCGCGGAGCCGGTCAGGATCGGGCACCCCGCCCTGCCCCGGCAGGATCGGTACGGGGACGGGGCGCGCGCCCACGAGCCGGGCCTGCGCCGCGTAGCTGACCCAGCTCGGTACGGGCACGACCACGTCGCCGCCGACGGCGAGCAGCAGCGCGAACAGCAACGCCTTGCTGCCCGGCCCGGCCACGACGTGCTCCGGGGCGAAGGCCAGCCCGCGCCGCTCCCAGTACCCGGCGGCGGCGGTGCGCAGCGCGTGGCTTCCGGCCACGGGGCCGTACGCGTTCTCGTCCGCCGCGGCCGCGAGCCGCTCTTTCAGCGCCGGGTGGGCGGGCAGGCCGATCTCCCCGCTGGCCATCGACAGGACCCGTTCCCCGGCCCGCCGCCGACGGGCCAGGGCCTCGTCGGCGGCGAGGGTCGCCGACAGGGTGACCGGCGTGGGTTCTGGCATGGAAGCTCCAGTGGTCAAGGGGGGAAACAGGGGCAGGGCGAGGCGCCGGGCGGGGGAGGTTCCGTCGGGCAAGGCTCCGTCGCACAAGGCTCCGTCGCACAAGGCGCCGTCGGGCGAGGTTCCGTCGGGCGAGGCTCCGTCGGACAAGGCGCCGGGCGGGGGAGGGGCGCGGGCCGGCTCAGGGCGTCGTGGCGTACTGCTGCCGCAGCTCCGCCTTTCTGACCTTGCCCGTCAGGGTCTTCGGGAGGGCGCGGACCAGCTCCACGCGGTCGGGCAGGAAACGGGGGGCGTGGCCCGACTCGCCGAGATGGGAACGGACTTCGTCCAGCGAGGGGCCCGCGTCACCGCGCGAGACGACGACGGCGCAGATCACGGTCTCGGCGCCGTCCTCCGCGGGTGACAGGCCCACCAGCGCGGCCTCGACGGCCTTCGGATGGCTGCCGATGACCGCCTCCAGCTCTGTCACGGGTGCCACGAGGCCGTCGCGCAGGATCGCGTCGCGGGCCCGGCCGACGATACGGATACCACCACGGCCGTCGTCGCGCGCGAGGTCGCCGGTGTCGAACCAGCCGTCCACGCCCAGCTCCGCGGCGAACGCGTCCTCGCGCTTGTAGTAGCCGAGCGCGAGCGACGCGCCGCGCACCTTGAGGCGGCCCACAGGACTGCCGCCGGCGCCGATGCCGGACGCGTCAAGACGGGTCTCCATGGCGTCGATGGCGCTGCCGTTGCTGTGTGCCGCCCAGTTTTCCGGGTCCTCCGGCCGGGTCGTGGTCACGGGGCCGTTCTCGGACATGCCCCACAGCGAGTAGGTGCGCGCGCCGAGGCTCTCGCGAACCTCGTCGGCCAGCTCTTCGAGTACCGGCGCCGAGCCGATCACCACGTGCCGCAGCGTGCTCGTGTCGCGCTTCTCGGCCCGCTGCGAGGCGGTCACATCCGCCAGCGTGGCGGGCGGTCCGTACAGGAGGGTGGCGCCGTAGCGCTCCACCAGGTCGAGCAGTGCCTCGTTCCTGCGTACGTCCTGGAAGGCGACGGTGCCGCCGAGCATGACGCCCGCGAGGACACCCTGCGCGAAACCGGAGTAGTGGACGAGCGGCGTGGACACGGCCGCCACCCAGTCGTCGCTGAGCCCGAAGGCGTCGACGTAGCCGCGCACGGCCGAGTGGACCGTGTTCTGACTGTGCAGGACGCCCTTGCACTTGCCGGTGGTGCCGGAGGTGAACAGGACCACGAACGGGTCGTCGGCGCTCAGCGCCAGGCCGTCCAGGGCGGCGCCCCCGTGCTCCTCCCGCTCGACGGCCACGAAGTGGTCGTGGAAGGAGCGCGCGCCCCGGGGTACCGGGCCGTCGACCACCAGCACGTGGTCGAGAGCGGGGAGTTCGTCCTTGAGGCGCGTGACGATGTCCGCCAAGGGCGTGCCCGACCACGCGGGGAGGGTGACGCACACCCGCGCCTCGGTGAGGCCGAGGCGGTGGCGTAGTTCGTCCGCCGGGCAGATGGGCGAGATCGGGCAGATGACGGCGCCGACGCGCATGCAGGCGAATATCAGCGGCACCATCTCCCACCGGTTGGGGAGCTGTACGGCCACGAAGTCACCGCGCCGCACGCCGAGGTCGAGCAGCGCGTGCGCGAACCGGTCGGTGAGGAGGGCCAGTTCCGCGTAGTCGAGCGTATCGGTGCGGGACTCGGCGACGCGGCGGCCCGCGACGGCGAGCCGGTGCGGGCGTAGGCGCGCCTGCCGGCGCAGGTCGTCGAGGAAGGTCTCGTCGCGCCACCACCCGCGGCGTCGGTACTCGGCCGCCCGCTCCCCGGCCGCCGCGGTTGCCCGGCCGGTCCGCCCGGCGGCGGATGGCGTGGTCCTCGTGCTCATACGCGGTCCTTCCGGCGGGCCGCGAGCAGCTCGGGCAGCGGGTTGCCCGCCCGTGCGGCCGCGATGTCCAGCAGATCCCGGGTGTTCTGCCGCACCCGGTCGCTGATCCAGTCGAAGACCCACGCCTTGCGCGCGTCAGCCGTGAGGTCGAAGGGGACGACCCGGGTGACGGCCAGGGCGGCCGACGCGGCCCCGCCGATGTTGGCGATCACCCCCGGTACCAGGCCGACGCCCGAGGCGGCGACCTTCTCCTTCGCCGCGGCGCTGGTGGCGAGGTTCGCGCCCTCGACCACCAGACCGGCGCGCAGGCGGTGCGTGTTCTCGGCGGTGAGCGCGTACTTCTGCGCAGCGAGGATCAGCAGGTCGGCATCGACGTCGAGCCAGGCGTCCGGCTCGCCGGAGACGGTGACGTGCTGGGGCAGGCGGGAGCGGTCGATCTGCCCGTACTCGTCGGTAAGGGCGATCAGGTCGGCCACCGGCAGGCGGTCCGCGCTGATGGTGCCCCGCACGTCGGCGATGCCCACGACGACGTGCCCGCGCTCCTCCAGGAACCGTGCGACGGCCCGGCCCACCGCGCCGAAGCCCTGCACCACCACCCGGGCGGGCTCCGTACGGCCGCTCGCCGCCAGGGCGGTGACCGCGGCGACCCCGACACCGTGCCCGGTGGCGTCGATCAGCGGCTCGTAGTACGTGCGCCAGTCGAACGGCAGGTCGGGGGCGCCCAACCGGTAGCGCGGGTCATAGCCGGCCTCGGCGAAGAAGACGGCCCGGTCGGCAGGGGTGACGCCCATGTCGATGCCGAGGTGGATGCCGCCGTGCAGCAGCGGCTTGACGGTACGGCCGAAGGTACGGAACGTCTCCTCGCGGTTGCTTCCGTCGGACACGATGCCGGCCTTGGCGCCGCCGATGCGCAGGCCCGCGAGCGTGAACTTCTCGGTCATGTCGCGGGCCAGGCCCGCCACTTCGTCTTCGGTGATCCCGGTGGTCATCCGGGTGCCGCCCATCGCCAGGCCGTCGACGAGCGTGTCGACGACCACCCAGCCTCGGAGGGTGCCGCCGCTGCCGTTCAGATGGACGGTGAAGGCGGGGGCCTGTGGGTCTTCCGGAACACTCATTGCCAAGTCCTTGTGGCCGTAGGTGAGAGGGGGGAGTCGGTACGAAGGGCGGGTCACCGGTAGAGCCGCGCGAAGCCCCGCAGGATGTCCAGGCCGTCCCTGCGGAATTCCAGGTGGGCCTGCGAGCCGAGGATCCGGCCGTCGTCGGAGCGCAGGAACTCCACGGGTGCGTGCGCGGAGCGGCCGATGGAGCGGAAACCCGCCGGGGCCTCCTGGAGGTAGAGGGTGTGCCGGTGGAAGACCGTGACCGTCGGCTTCACGTAAGCGAAGAGCGGCTCTTCCTTGTCGACCCGCACGTCGTAGCCGCCGACCCGCTGCGGTCCTTCGGCGAGTCGGCCGCCGGCTGCCACGGCCAGGATCTGCATGCCGCCGCAGATCCCGAAGACCGGGACACCGGTGCCCATGACGAGGTCGATGAGCGGTCGGTAATGGTCGAGGTCGTAGGCACGCACCTTGGTGCCGCTCAGGACGACTGCCTGGTAGCGGCCGTCGAGCCGGGCCGGTACGGACGCCGTGTCGACCGTCTCGGTCCGCGCCCCCAACTGCTCCAGGCGGCGGCGCAGTTGCGGCAGGGACAGGGTTCCGTTGTCGATGATCAGCACACGGGATCGCGCCACGTGCTCGCTCCTCACATTCGGGTGATGACCGTGCCGGTACGGGCGTCGAGCAGGGCGGTGACAGCGGCGTTGCCGATGACTACGCGTGCCACGCCGTTCTCCAGGGCCTCGCTCGCGGCCCGCAGTTTCTTGCGCATGCCGCCGGTCGCTCCCTTGTCACGGAAGGAGGCCGCGGCCTGCCCGGTGATCCGGCGCACCGGCTCCCCGTCGATCAGCAGGTGAGCGACATCGGTGACGAGGACCAGATCGGTGGCGCCGGTGGCTCCGGCGACAGCGGCCGCGGCCCGGTCGGCGTCGGTGTTCACCTCCTGGCCCGCCCCGTTCCGGGCGAGCGGTGTGACAAGGCAGGCGTGGCCCGGCTGGAGGTTCTTCAGCGGCGCGGGGTCCACACCGGTGATCGGGCCGACGAGATGGGCCAGCTCGACGAGTTGCTTGTCCCGCCACCACCACCGCTCGCTTTCCCCCGCGCTCAGCAGGCCGTCGCTGCCGATCAGCCGCTCGGTGGTGATGCCGCGACGGTCGAGCCGCCCCAGGATGTCGGCGCCCAGCTCCGCGCTGACGGTCTTGATGTCGTCGATGACCTCGGGCGTGGTCCAGCGGCTCTGGTTGCCGTACCGGTCGCGCAGGATCGCCGACGGTTCGCTGTAGCGGGGGCTGAGTCTCTTCAGCGGCTTGGACCAGCCGTGTACGAGGATCAGCGGCTGTTCCCGCCCGTGCCGGGCCAGATCGTCCCACCACACGCCGTCGAGGTCGTCGAGGCAACTGCCCCCGAGCTTCACCACGGTCGGTACCCGGGTGTGCGGCCGCGCGCTCATGCGGGCATCACCGGCTGCGTCGTCAGGCCCGTCTCCTCGGGCAGCCCGAACCGCAGGTTCATGGCCTGTACGGCTTGGCCCGCGGCGCCCTTGACGAGGTTGTCGAGAGCGGCGAGGACGACGATGCGGTCGCCCTCGTCGTCGTGCAGGACCGTCACGTCGCAGAAGTTGGAGCCCAGGACGGCCTGCGGGTCGGGCACCGGGATCAGTGTCTCGGTGTGCCGCCGTACCCGTACGAAGCGATGCCCCTTGTAGAAGCGCAGATACGCCCGCAGCAGCTCCCGCTCGTCGACGGCCCGGTCCGTAAAGACGTACGAGCTGGCGAGAAGGCCACGGACGTGCGAGACGCCGTACGCCGACATGGTCAGGGAGCCGATGGCACCGGGTCTGCTCCGTTTCAGGAAGTCGCCGACCTCGGCGGCGTGCCGGTGGCCGGTCGGGGCGTACGGGGCGATGGCGCCGCTGCGGAACGGGTGCAGGTCCGCGGTCCGCAGCTTCAGACCGCCGCCGCTGGAGCCACTCTTGCCGTCCACCAGCACGGTCCTCAGCTCCAGGCCGAGGCCGAGGGCGAGTGGTGCGAGGCCCAGGGTGATCGCGGTGGCGTAGCAGCCGGGCAGCGAGATCAGCGCGGCGTCCGCGAACTGGTCGCCGACCAGCTCCGGCACGCCGTACACGAAGCGGTCCGCGAGGTCGGCACGTCGCCTCACCTTCGGGTACCAGCGGTCATGCAGTTCCGGTGTGCGGATACGGAAGGCGCCGCTGAGGTCGATGACGGCCGGGACCCGATCGGCGAGGAGCGCGGCCAGCTCCGCCGAGACGGGCGCCGGGGTGGCCAGGAAGATGACATCGACGTGGTCGGCGATGTCATCGGTGACGGGCCGTACCGTCAGCCCGTGGTCGATGCGCAGGCCGGGGTGGAGTTGGGCCGGGCGCTTGCCGATGCTGGAGGAGCCGCCGAGGAAGGTCAGTTCCAGGTCGGGATGCTGGATGATCAGCCTGATGAGTTCGCCGCCGGCGAGCCCGGAGGCGCCGACGACTCCTGCACGGATCATGCGGGTAGCTCCTGTACGTAACGGACGATGGCCGCCGGGATGTCCGCACCGGTCGCCGAGGCCACCGCCCGGAAGCCGGGCGCGTGGTTGACCTCGTTGACGACGTATCCGTCGGAGGTGCGGAAGAGGTCGACTCCGTAGATTCCGGGTCCGAGCACGGACACCACACCGTCGACGGCCTTCCGTACGTCGGCGTCGTGGGCGATGGCGCGGTTCTTGTTGCCGAGCGCCGCGTTGTTCCGCCAGTCGGCGCCGCCGCTCTCGAACTCCGCGGTGCCGACGGGCTCGCGCCCGACGACGAGGCAGCGCACCGAGGTGCCGCCCAGGTACGGTTCCACCAGACAGGCTTGCTCGAAGGCGTGTCCGAGGTCCTCGACGTAGTCGTACACGGACTGGGCGGTGTCGGCGTGCCGGATCAGTGTGACCCGCTTGCCCATGCCGCCGAAGACGGGCTTGAGGACCAGCGGCAGCGGTAACTCGTCGACGGCCTTCTCGAAGTCCTTGCGGGAGAGCACCAGCCGGTGGTCCGGCACGGGCACGCCCGCGGTGTGCAGCAGGGCGCGCAGGGCGGCCTTGTTCTCACAGGCGTGGATCGCCCCGGCGGTGTTCAGGGTGGGGACGCCGGCGGCCTCCGCGAGGGTGGCGATCAGCCCGCCGCGGGTGTAGCTGCGGCTGCGTACCAGCAGTGCGTCGTAGCCCTTGACGGACGGAGCGTTCGGGTGGCCGAGGCACAGGGACTCGTCGTTGACCCAGTCGAGGCGCAGGCCGAGGGCCGGGGCGGCCCCGATCAGCAGGCGCTCCTCCCAGCCGATGCGGTCCGCGACGACGGCGATGGTGCGCTTCATGTCTCACTGGCCCCAGTCGCGGAGCTGTACCTCGACCATCTGAAGCGTCAGCTGGTCGTCCTTGATGTCCTCGACGCGCAGCGTGAGCAGGCACTCGGGGCAGGAGAGGGTCTCGCCCTCGACGATCGGCGGCACGGTCAGGCCGGTCTCGCACTCGGGGCAGGTGCCGGTGAGGGTGGCGGTGGGCATGGAAGCGACTCCGTTGGTTGTGCGCGGTCGGTTTCAGGAGCGGGCCGGGCGGCCCGGCGTGATCCGGACGAGAGGCACGGGCGGGTGGTGCGGGCGGGTGGTGCGGTTCAGGCGGGCCGGAATTCGACGGCGGCCTTGCGGATCGCGTCTCGGTCCAGCAGGGGGCGGCCGGCCCGCTCCTGCCGCTGGACCAGCCACGGCGTGAAGGCGTCGACGTCGACGAGGAGGCCCGAGTCGGCCAGCGCCCAGGTGACGAGGGCGGGAGTGAGTCGACTGCGCACGCGCAACTCGCGTGTGTTGCCGACGAGTTCGGCGGGCAGAGTCTCGTACGCCTCTGGATGGCTGAGCTGGCCCGGCAGTTCGTAGGAGAACGCGTGCGGTGTGGTCGGCCCCGACTGGAAGGCGTCCCCGAGACCGGCGCCCCTGAGGGCGATCCGCGACAGCTCGGTGAGGTGCGTCAGGTCGAAGCGGGTGTCACCGTGGATGACGCGCAGCGAGGTGAGCAACTCGGCCAGCGGAGCGTTGCCGCCGCGCTCTCCGATGCCGCCGACGGTCGCCGAGATCCACTGTGCGCCCGCGCGGACGGCGGCGAGGGAGTTGGCGACGGCCATACCCAGCATGTTGTGCGAGTGGATCTCGATCTCGGACCCGTCGATCGCCACGAGGTCCGCGACCACCTCCTCCATCTGCCAGGGCGACAGATACGCGACGGTCTCGGCGATCCGGAACCGGTCGGCGCCCGCTTCGAAGCCGGCGGTGACATAGGGGACGAGCCGTTCCTTGGGGGTGCGAGCGCCGTCCTCGCCGCTGAAGGTGACGTGGAAGCCACGGTCCTTGGCCTGCGTGATCGCCGAACGGGCCAGCTTCTCCACGTACTTGGGGCTGGCCGAGTCGAGCTTGAGCCGGGCGTGCGCCTCGGACGTCGGGATGGAGTACATGAGGTGGCGTACGCCCAGGCGCTCGGCCTCGTCGAGCGCTCGGGCGACCTGTCGGCGGTCGCGAACGACGACGAGAGTCATGCTGCGCTCGGGGCCGACAGCCTCATGGGTGGCGAGGACGAGGTCGGTGTCCTTGGAGTCCGGGCCGGACACCATGCCCACCTCGACGAGTTCGACGCCGGTACGCACCAGCAGCTCCGCGATGGCCGCGGCGTCCTCGGGGCCGAATTCCACGCCTGCCATGTGGGCGGAGTCCCGCAGCGTCGCATCGGATATGCGGGGCGGACTCGGCGCTCTCTCACGTCTTTCTGCTTTTACCATTTCCCTCGCTCCTTGTTCGCGAAAGGGGTTGTGCATCGAAAAGTGGAAACTTCGGAGGCGCTGTTCCCTATCCTCCGCCGCTCGGCCGGGGCAGGGCAATACGGGGGGCGTCAGGGCTCTGTACGGGATTGTCAGGGCATGTCAAGAAGGAAAGGGAGTGCAAGGCGGGTGTGCGTCTGACGTCAAATCGCGGGTACCGGGCCACTATTGATGTGTCCGGCGCTCTACTGTGCGGCCATGGAAATATTCTCGCTGCCCCGGCTCGGGGTCGTCGTGCCGCCGGAAAACCCCACCGTCGAGCCGGAGTTCAACCATCTCGTCGGGTCCGGCGTGAATGTGTACGTGTCCCGGTTCCCGGTGACTCCCGGAATCGGCCTCAGGGCCATGCTGGAGACGTACAACGCCGTACTCCCCGACCTTCTCGACACCTTCGGCGGTATGCGACTGGACGTCACCGTGGTGGCGTGCAGCGCATCGCACTATCTCCTGGGCCCCGACGGCGATCGCGCCCTGTGCGCCGAGCTGTCCGAGCGCGCCGGATTCCCCGTGCAGTCGTCGACGCAGGCCATCCTCGCGGCATGTGAGGCGCTCGGGGTGACCCGCCTGACACTCGTTTCCCCGTACCAGCCGTGGCTTACCGATGCGTCCCGCGCCTTCTGGGAGCGTGCCGGGCTCACGATCGACGGCGTCGTGGCCGTGCCGGCGACGTCGGATCCGGCCGGGGGCGGCCATTACGATCCGTACGAGGTGACGACCGAGACGGTTCTGAATCGTCTACGGGAGCGGGATCTGCCCCCCGAAAGCGCCCTGTTGTTCACCGGTACGGGCATGGGCACGATCGGCGCCCTCACCGCGCTGGCCCGGCAGGAGCCCCACCGGACCCTACTGACCTCGAACCTGGCGTCGGTCTGGTGGGCGTGGCGTGCGGTGGGTGGTACCGCCGAGGTCGCGCACCCGCTGCTGCGGCGTCTGGAGCGCGCGACGGTATGAGCCCCGAGGGGTACCGGGGGCCCCGGGCCGCGTGGCGGGGACCCGGGGGCGCGCTCGGCGGCACTCCCCCGGGTACCCCTGCGGTCGGGTGCCGCTGCGGTCGGCTGCCCTTGCGGTCGGGTGCCCTTGCGGTCGCGGGTGGTTCAGCCCACGCACGCCTTGGGCACATGCGGGGTGTGCCCCATCCGGTAGCCGACACCCCGGACGGTGATGATCCAGCAGCTGGAGCCGAGTTTCGCCCGCAAGCTGCTCACATGGGTGTCGATGGTGCGGCTGGAGTGCGCCCAGTCGCTGCCCCATACCTTTGCCATCAACTCCCGCCGTGTCACCACGGTTTCGGCGGTGGCGGCCAGTGTGTACAGCAGCTCGAATTCCTTCGATGTGACGTCGACGAGTTCGTCGTACAGGTGCACTTGCCGTGTTCGCGGATCGATGTGGAGCGGGCTCAGGGAAATGGCGTCCAGCAGGGCCGTTCGGGGGCGGGTCCGGCGTAGCACCGCTTCGATGCGGGCCCCGATCTCACGGAATCCCCAGGCTGTCACCACACAGTCGTCCGCGCCCGCTTTCAACGCGAGGACCCGCGCCAGTTCGTCGTCGACGTCGGTGACGGCGATCAGCGGTGTGTCACTGCCGTTCCGCACGGACCGGCACAACTCCACGCCGTCGATGTCAGGAAGTTCCAGGGCGATCAGCACGAGGTCCGCGTCCCCGCACATCCGCAGAGCGCGTGCTCCCGTCTCCACACTGTGGGCGGTGTATCCCTGCCGCCGTAGAGCGCTCACCATGGCGTCGGCGGCGGAGGCGTTCCGCTCCACCACAAGTACGTTCGTCATGTGTCCCAGCCCTTCTCCTCGGCCTTTCGTCAGCTCGCGGTACCGGCCAGTTCCCCGGGCGATGCGGCCGGTGCCGCCGGTACGGCACCGGGAGCGGCGTACAGGTGCTGGTAGACGTACGCGGCCGAAGCCATGGTCATGTGGTGGTGCCAGCCAGGGTAGGAGCGGCCCTCGAAGTCGAGCAGACCGAACTTCTGCCGCATGGTGGTGATGGTCGACAGGGCGGCTGCGCGGCTGCGTGTGAGCCTGAGGACCTCGTCCACGCGCCGGTCCGTGAGTGTGGTGATCCAGTAGCGAGGGGGCCGCAGCCCGTCCGGGTCGGGCCGCCGCAGGACGCGGTAGGTGCGGGAGCCGCCCTCGTCCCCGCTGCCGAGCCTCGGCAGCCGCACCTTTCCCACGTGCGCGTGGACCGGCACCGATCTGGCGTGGCCGCTCGGGTTCCGCCGGATCAGTACGTGCGCCTGCCGGTTGTGCCGCGACTCCATCAGCTCACCGACGGTGGTCACGTCGGCCGTGTTCTCCGCGGGCAGCACCGACCGGCTCGCTCGCACCTCGCACACCACATCGACCCCTTGCTCGGCGAGTCCCGCGAGCGCCGCGTCCGCGTCGTCGCACCGCGTCAGGTCGAGGGCCCAGGGGGCACGGAGCAGGGGGAGCCGCGCGCACACGTCGGCGGCGAAGCCGCTGACGTAGGCGCCGGCGGGGTGCCCGGTCTCGTTCTCCGGTATACGCGCGCGGCGCCTGCGCTCGCTGTCCGAATCCCAGATTCCGCCGAATACGAGGCTCCAGTCCACAGGGAAGCAGTACGTATCCGTGTCCAGGAAGAGGCCCATCGCCCGCTGGCAGTTGACGGTGAGACCGGTCACCGTGTCCATGCGCTGGTGCACGCCCACCGAGTACTCGCCGCGTTTGGGAATGATGAGTTCGGCGACGGTCCAGGCGCGCGGTCTCGTACGCGCGGCGATCTGCCGGGAGAGCCTGTGCCGTACCGGTTCCCAGTCCCATGGGCTGGTGTTGATGAACTGTCGCAGTCCGTGCGCCGCGGTCGAGGGTAACGCCCTTGCCAGCGCCATACGGCGCGGTGTTCTCTTGCCCGAGATATTGATCAGGCCCCACAGATACGCCCGTGCCCAGCGGCGTTGTTCCACCCGGTGGAGTGGCTGGAAAATCTCGTCCATAAACGTCTGCATGAGCGCGCCATTATCCGGCACGGCACGGTCTAATTCGCTTGACGACATGTAACGCTACGCCCCCTGGATACTCGTAATCGCTCGTTGTCAAGGTGGAAAAATGACACATGCGTACGAGGTGAGACTATCGTCCGGGGCGAGGATTTTCCGGGTTGGCCGTCTACTTCGAGACTTCGCGGCCTGAACAGTGGAAACTCGGCTCGGTGCGGAACGCGTGCGACGACTGGCAGGGAGAAGAGGTCAGCTCTGCGAGTCGGGGAACAACGGCCGGAAGCCGAACGGAATTTGTTAACAGATTATGAAATCCTTCCGGCAGGTTTCGGAAATGCGGTTTCGGCGGCCGTGCTGCGAAGGCCGGCCGAAGCCGGTGATCGGCCGCCGAAGGCCGGGAGGAACCGATCTGCTTTCGGCGGCTGTCACGTGGACCTGACATGAGCGTCAGGGCCCGGCTCCGGTGTGACATCAGGTGGGGTCCTGGGCGCCGCCTCCGGGCTGGTGGCGCGTGGCGGGGAAGCCGGCGCCGCGGGCATAGAGGACCACCGCGATCACCGGCAACAGGAGCAGCAGGACGGTCCAGGGGAAGGAGGCGCTGCCGACCAGGGCGAGCAGAACGCCGCCGATGATGCCGCCGCCCGCCATGGCGACGTTCCAGAGGGTGACAAGCATGGCCTGGGCCGCGTCGGCGGAGTCGCCGCCCGCATCGCCCACGGCGGTCTGCAGCAGGGTGGGCACGCCGCCCCAGCCCAGGCCCCACAGGGCGGACGCCACGAAGACGAGCACGGTGTTGTCTGCGAGAACCGCCAAGAGCGCGGCGGCCACGGCGACCAACAGGGCGCTGGCGATGGTGAGACTGCGCAGCCGCTGGTGGATCTTGGCACCGACGATCCAGATACTCGCCAGCGAGGCGACACCGAAGACGAGGAGGACCGGGCCGGTGCTGTCGCCCAGGCCCAGGTCGTCGAGGAACGTGGCGATATACGCGTACAGGATGGTGTGGGCCAGGACGAAGACCAGCGTGACGAACAGGACGGGGGTCACGCCCGGGATGCGCAGGGTCCGCAGCATCTTCGGACGCTCACCGCGTTCCTGACCGGGGTAGTCCGGCACGGCCGCGACGATCCACAACAGCAGCACCACGGTGAGCGCTGTCATCGAGAGGAACGCCACGCGCCAGCCGAGCGCCTCGCCGAGGAAGGTCCCGGCGGGCACGCCGACCGAGAGCGCGACGGGAATCCCCGCCATGGCGATGGCGATCGCCTTGCCCTGCAGAGGCACGGGGGCCATGCGCCGCGCGTACCCGGCGAGCAGGGCCCAGGCCACACCGGCCGCGACACCGGCGACGAACCGCGCCACCATGGTCAGCTCGTACACGGACGACAGGGCCGTGACGGTGTTGGCGAGGGCGAATCCCCCCATGGCGGTGAGCAGCAGTCGCTTGCGCCGCCAGCCCGCGGTGGCCGCGATCAGCGGGATCGCGGTCAGGACGGTACCGATCGCGTAGATCGTAACGGTCTGACCGGTCGCGGACTGGCTCACCCGGAGATCGCCGCTCATCGCGGGGAGCAGTCCCGCCGGGAGGGTTTCGGTGAGGCTGGTGATGAAGACGGCGGTGGCAAGGGCGAGCAGGGCGAAGAGCCGCAGCTTCGGCTGTTCCTCCTGGACGCCGCTCTGTGTGCCTGGTGTCGCGGCGGAATCAGCCGCGGTGTCGGGCGCGGTGCTCATGGGTGTACTCCGGATTTTCTGGGGGACCTGGGGTTCTGGGGACGTGGTGCTCCGGTTCACGGGTGGCTGAGGCCGCCGTCGACGGGAAGCCGGGCGCCCGTCGTGAAGGTCGCCTCCGCGGCCAGGAAGAGCGCGGCGCGCGCGACCTCCTCCACGGCGCCGAGACGGCCCAGCGGCGGCAGGGGTCTGGCGCCGCCGCCCGGCGCCTCGATACAGCCCGCAGCCACCGCGTTGACGCGGATGCCGCGGGGGACCAGCTCGACGGCGAGCGTGTGTACGGCGGCCGGGGGCGGGGCCGGGGACGTGAGCACGATCGCGCCGCCGTCCCTGAGATGCCGCAGCAGCTGCCGCGCGGTGGGTACGGCGTCGGCGAAGAGGAAATCGACATCGCGGTCGGAACCGAGGCCGTCCTCGACCGCGTCCGGAGACATGACGCGGGCGGTGGAGCCGAGTTCGGCTGTCGCGTGGACGCGCTCCCGCGCGGTACGGGCGGTCAGCAGGACTGTTGCGCCGCCTTCCACAAGGCGCTTGGCAATGGCCAGGCCGATGCCGGCGGTTTCACCGACGACCACGGCTTTCCTGCGCGCGTACTTGGTCATGACTGCCGGTCCTTCCCCCCGGGGATGCCGTTCCTTGCCGGTGCGTGGTGACACCGGGCACGCACGACTCTGCACGGGGGCGCTTCGGGGAACCTTCGGGGAATCTTCGGGAAACCTTCGGAAGGGCTGATGGCGGGCCGACGCGGCACGCCCGTCCCCGGGCGGGGAGAGACCCGGGAGCGGCCGGACCGGTGACTCAAGAGCGAAGTCGCCGGACATGTACGGTGGCGTGTATGCGCTTTGGGGTGCTCGGGCCACTGGCGGTGTGGGACGCCGAGGGGGAAGAAGTCACCGTCCCCGAGGTCAAGGTCCGGGCTCTGCTGGCGGATCTGCTCGCGCACGAGGGGCGCCCGGTCTCCGCGGACCGGCTCATCCACGACCTGTGGGGCGACGAGCCGCCCGGCAAGCCCTCGGGTGCGCTGCAGGCCAAGGTCTCCCAGCTGCGCCGGGTCCTCGGCCGGGAGCGCGTCGTACGTCAGCCACCGGGCTACCGGCTGTGGCTGGACGGCGACGCCGAAGAGGTGGACGCCGAGCGTTTCCGTACTCTCGTCACCGAGGCCCGCCCGGTACGGGACCCTCGCGCGCGGGCCGCGCTGCTCACCGAGGCCCTTCAGCTGTGGCGGGGGCCCGCGTACGCGGACTTCGCGGACGCGGAGTTCGCGCGGGGCGCCGCGCAGCGCCTCGCGGAGCAGCGGTTGTCCGTGATGGAGGAGCAGGCCGAGGCCCGCTTGGAGGCGGGGGACCAGGTGCTCCTCGCCGGTGAACTCGCCGACCTCGTGGCGCGGCACCCTCTGAGGGAGCGCCTGCGCGCCGTACAGATACGGGCTCTCTACTTGGCAGGACGCCAGAGCGAGGCTCTCGTGTCCTACGACGACCTGCGGTCGCGGCTCGCCGGAGAGCTGGGAGTCGACCCCAGCCCCCTGCTCGGCGCCCTGCGCCAGGCGGTGCTCCGACAGGACCCGGCGCTGACGGCCACGCTGCCCCCCACACCGCCCCCCACACTGCCCTCCACGTCGACG
>NZ_QQNA01000363.1 GCF_003346515.1 Streptomyces corynorhini | reverse complement strand
CCCTCCGTACCCCGCTCGCCCGAGTCCGCGCCCGCGTCCGCACCCGCTCCCTCGCCCGCCGCGCCGCCCCGGCCGAGCGGCCCGGCGGGGGCGGCGCGGCGGGCGAGGGAGCGGGTGCGGACGCGGGCGCGGACTCGGGCGAGCGGGGTACGGAGGGAGAAGCGTTTCAGCCGCTGTACGGCGCGGGCGCGGACCATTGATCCCCTATGCCCGGGATGGCGGTCCGCCATGCGTGACGGACGCCTTCGCGCGCATCAGCGAATACGTGAGCGGGTGAGGCTCCCGGGTACGTGAGCGGGTGAGGCTCCCGGGCTCAGCCCCAGCCCAGTTCGTGCAGCCGGTCGTCCCCGATGCCGAAGTGGTGGGCGATCTCGTGGACGACGGTCACGGAGACCTCGTGGACGACGTCCTCGGGGCTCTCGCAGTAGCGCAGCGTCGGGCCCATGTAGATGGAGATGCGGTCGGGCAGGACCCCGGCGTACCACTCGCCCCGGTCGGTGAGCGGAGTCCCCTCGTACAGCCCGAGCAGCTCGGGGTCGTCGGGGGCGGGCTCGTCCTCGACGAAGACGGCGACGTTGTCCATGACCCGGGTCAGCTCCTGGGGGATCTGGTCGAGGGCCTGGCTCACCAGTTCTTCGAAGGTCTCGCGTGTCATCTCCAGCACCTGGCCATTGTCCCGTGTCCAGGCGGCTCCGGGCGTGTCCCCGGCGGGGAAAAGGAAGTTGTGCAGTGAAACCTTCCCTCGCTGTGGGCGGGGTGGCCGAGCTTGGTCGTTTTCCGCTGCCCTGTCCCGTGTTCTCCGATCTCCCTCCCTCCCTCTTGCTCCCCCCTCTTTCCCCTCTTTTCTCCCCTCTCCTCTCCCCCCTCTCCCTCTTCCCCGGAGGTGCCGCTCGTGCGCCAGTTGTCCGCCCCAGGCCGCCGTCTCGTCGTCTGGATCGCCAGCTCACTGGCGGTCGCGGCCTCCGCCGGCTGTATGAGCGTCGGTGACGGCGGGGGAGAGCCCGCGCCCTCGCGCTCCGCGGACCGGGGCGGCGCCGCCGCCGAGCCCGACGGCGAGACGGCCGCCGGTGTCGGGGCCGGGATGCCGCACTCCGGACAGGGCCGTACGGGACCGGGCGGGGCGGTGGAGCACTCCGGCGCACACGCGGGGGCGGACGACGGGAGCGGGCGGGGCAAGGGCAAGGACGGCGCGGACGGGAAGGGCGGCAAGGGCGCGTCGCCGTCGGCCAGTTCCCCGGCCGCCGCCTCCCCGGAGCCCCCGCGCGGCACCCGGCCGCACCCGGGCGGGCCGACCCCGCCGCGCGAGGAGCCCGTACCGACCAAGGACCCCACGCGCTCCGCGCCGCCGCCGACCCCGCAGCCGCCCACCCAGGAGCCGGAGCCCGAGCCGGAGCCGGAGACGAAGTCGCCGGAGGCGCCGTCGGCCTCCCCGGCGGCCGACGTACGCAAGGGGGCGGCGCCCGAGGGGGTGTGGGCGCGGAAGGAACCGAGGGCGTCGCCGCAGGTGGGACCGGCCTGAGCGGGGGCGGTCCCAGCCGCCCGGATCCGGGACGGATCGGCTGGATCCATCCCGGACGGATCCGCCGGATCCGGGCGGTTTCCCAGGGGGCTCACCCGCTGGTTTGCCAGAAAGGGGGGAGAGTGCGTATGGTAGTAGATCGTTTGATCATTGCCCGGCGCCGACACAGAAGAGCGCCGCGTGGCGCGTACTCTCCCTTGCCGTGGCTGACCGCATTGAGGCGGTCGATTTGCGAATTCTCACGGAGTTTGGGCGCGTGCCGAGACTCCGGAAGGTTTCGCATTTCGCATGTCCATTTCCAGTACTGACCACGCCGTCATGCCCGAGAACGACACCACCGAAACGGTCGCTGTCGTCGAGAGCGCGGGAGAGGCCGTAGCGGCCCCCGAGACGGCCACCGCGTCCCCCGAGAACCCCGAGGCCCCTTTGACTGACGGTCCCTCAGCTTCCGCTGCCCCCCTTGAGACGGCCGAGTCCGTCGAGTCCGCCGAGACCGACGTCGAGACCGCCGCCTCCGCCGGGACGGCAGAGTCCGCGCAGACCGCCGAGGCCGTCGAGGTCGAGGTCGAGGTCGAGGTCGAGGTCGACGAGGTTGCCGAGTCGGCCGAGGCCCCGGGCCTCTCCTTCGCCGACCTGGGCCTGCCCGAGGGCATCGTCCGCAAGCTCTCCCAGAACGGCGTCACCGCGCCCTTCCCGATCCAGGCCGCGACCATCCCGGACGCCCTGGCCGGCAAGGACATCCTCGGCCGTGGCCGTACCGGCTCCGGCAAGACCCTCTCGTTCGGCCTCCCGCTCCTCGCGACGCTCTCCGGCGGCCACACCGAGAAGAAGAAGCCGCGCGGCATCATCCTCACCCCGACGCGTGAGCTGGCGATGCAGGTCGCGGACGCGCTCCAGCCGTACGGCGACGTGCTCGGCCTGAAAATGAAGGTCGTCTGCGGCGGTACGTCGATGAGCAACCAGATGTACGCCCTGGAGCGCGGTGTCGACGTCCTCGTCGCCACCCCGGGCCGGCTGCGCGACATCATCAACCGCGGCGCCTGCTCGCTCCAGCAGGTCCAGATCGCGATCCTGGACGAGGCCGACCAGATGTCGGACCTGGGCTTCATGCCCGAGGTCACCGAGCTGCTCGACCTGGTGCCGGCCGGCGGTCAGCGCATGCTCTTCTCCGCCACGATGGAGAACGAGATCAGCACGCTGGTCAAGCGCTACCTCACCGACCCGGTCAGCCACGAGGTCGACAGCGCCCAGGGCAACGTCACGACCATGACGCACCACGTCCTCGTCGTGAAGCCGAAGGACAAGGCCCCGGTCACGGCGGCGATCGCCGCCCGCAAGGGCCGCACGATCATCTTCGTACGGACCCAGCTGGGCGCCGACCGCATCGCCGAGCAGCTCCGCGACTCCGGTGTGAAGGCCGACGCGCTGCACGGCGGCATGACGCAGGGCGCCCGTACCCGGACGCTGGCGGACTTCAAGGACGGCCACGTCAACGCGCTCGTCGCCACCGACGTCGCCGCGCGCGGCATCCACGTGGACGGCATCGACCTGGTGCTGAACGTGGACCCGGCCGGTGACCACAAGGACTACCTGCACCGCTCGGGCCGTACGGCGCGGGCCGGCAAGTCCGGCGTCGTCGTCTCGCTGTCGCTGCCGCACCAGCGCCGCCAGATCTTCCGGCTGATGGAGGACGCGGGCGTCGACGCCACGCGCCACATGGTCGGCGGAGCCGGCGCGTTCGACCCGGAGGTCGCCGAGATCACCGGCGCCCGTTCGCTCACCGAGGTCCAGGCCGACTCCGCGAACAACGCGGCCAAGCAGGCCGAGCGCGAGGCCGCCGACCTGACCAAGCAGCTGGAGCGCGCCCAGCGCCGCGCCGTCGAGCTGCGCGAGGAGGCCGGCCGCCTGGTCGCCCGCGCCGCGCGCGAGCGGGGCGACGACCCGGAGGCGGCGGTGGCCGAGGTCATCGCCGAGGCCGAGCGCGAGGTGGCCGCCGCCGCCGCGGCTGCCGCCGCCGTACCGCAGCAGTCGTCGCCGCGCGACGACCGCGGCAACTACGGTCGCCGTGACGACCGTCGCGACGACCGGGGCGAGCGCAGCGGCCGCGGCGGCGCGCGTGGCTACACGCCGCGCGACGACCGCGGCGGCTTCCAGCGTCGTGACGACCGTACGGGTGGCGGCTTCAACCGTGACCGCAACGACCGCGGCGACCGCCCGGAGCGCCGTGACGACCGCGGCGGTGACCGTGGCGGCTTCCAGCGCCGGGACGACCGCGGCGGTGACCGCGGTGGCTTCCAGCGTCGTGACGACCGTACGGGTGGCGGCTTCAACCGTGACCGTAACGACCGCGGCGACCGCCCGGAGCGCCGTGACGACCGCGGCGGACGCCCCTTCGAGCGCCGCGACCACCGCAGCAGCGACCGCCCGGTCAACCGCGACCGCCGCGACGACCGCCCGGCCGCCGGCGCCCGCACGGGCGGCCACGACCGCCCGGCCACCCGCCGCGACGACCACCGTGGCGGCACCACCGGCACCGGCACCGGCTCCTTCGGCCGCCGCGACGACAAGCCCCGCTGGAAGCGCAACGGCTGACCGGCGGAGCTGACCGGCAGAACCGACGGCCGGCCGTCCGTACGACAGGGCCCGTGGTCACCCACAAGGTGACCACGGGCCCTGCCCGTTGACCGGCGACATCCCCATGGGGGGATACCCGATCGGCACACCGCCACCGGCGAGCTATGCTCGTGGGTGTTGTGCCAAGGGCCATTAGCTCAATTGGCAGAGCAGCGGACTTTTAATCCGTTGGTTGTCGGTTCGAGTCCGACATGGCCTACCACCCCGGCCCCGGTACGGAACTCCCCGCACCGGGGCCGCGCTCTGTTCGCGAGCCGACGCGGACGCGATCCTGGAACACGAGAGCCCCGGCCGTTCCACGGGCGCGTGGTCCGGCAGGGGCGATGGTGCGGCAGGTCCTATCGCGTGGTGCCGCCAGGGCACGCCTCACGGGACGGGTGGGGCTTCTGGTGCCCGGTGGCGGGCTGTCCCGGCGGCGACCCAACAGTCTGCCCACAGCTCGGGCACGTGCCCTCGCATCGGCCCGGATCGAATCGCATGGCCATCAGTCCTCCATGTGTCGGTGGTGCTGACGAGTATGTGCACTTCAAACCCGGTCGCCGGGTCGGTCGCCGACCGGGGGCCTCAGAGCTGGCGGATGAACACGCGCGCGCTGTTGTGGAAATCGAGGGTGAGCCCCCGGCTCTTGCCCGCGTCTTCCCGGGTGGACCACCGCGCGATGCTGGCGATTTCAGGCGACTCGGCCCGCACGAGGGCGGCGTACAGCCAGCCCTCATGGTCGCTCGGGTCCGGCTCGCCGCCCTCGGCCGGTACGGGGTCGCCGTTCACCGGAGTGTCCTGGTCATCGTGCTTCTCGCCCGTGGCCAGCTGCCCGATGATCTGCCATCGCACCTCTCCCGCCGTGGTCGTGATGGCCAACCCGAAGGGGTGAGTGGTGTCTCCGGCCTCGCCGAGGCTCTGGACGCGGGTCACGCCCGGGGAGTTCTTGACCAGGTCAAGACTGAAATCCTGGAATCGCGCGGGTCGCATTTGGGATCTTTCCTTCCGTGGCGGCCAAGTCAGTCTAGGCGCGGCCGGGCTGCCCGGGGAGTCGATCCATGACCCCGTCGGCGGGGCACGGGAGCGGAGCGGGGGGTACGGGGGCGAGCCCTGGGCTGGAGGGACCTTTCTCCATCCTGACGTTGCCGGAGCCGGTCCCCGGCATCGTCCGCACCGAAGGCATCGCGGCTGCTTTCCCTCTTGAGGGGCGGGCACAGGTGCGCGAGTGCACACGGCGGTTCGGTGTCCTCGCCGAACTGGCGCTCCCTCGCGCCGAATCCGGCAGCCTGATCGCCAAGATGATGAAGACCTGTGAGTGAGCGGACAGGGCCCCCGACGGCAGCATCGCCGTACGCGACAGCAAGTACCCCGACGCCGGTGCGGTGTTCTCCACCCGCGCGGAGATGGCCGCCTGGCTCAAGGGCGTCAAGGCCGGGGAGTTCGACGACCTGGGGTCTTCCGGTCGGTGACGGAGGGGGCGCGGCCGTGTGGTCTCGGCCGTGGTCCTGTCCGTAGGCCCTCGGCGCCCTCGGCGTCGGCACCGCGTCCGTGCCGCGGCCGGAAAGTGTGCTTCCAGATGCTGCGCTCGGGACTGGATCGACGCACTCTTGGGGCATGAGTGGTGTGAGCATATGAACGAAGTGCCGATTGTCGTACACCGAGCGTCCGGAACAGGCGGGCGCCGGGTGACCGTGCGCGGGCGGATCATGGGGCTGGCGCATTCCGACGACCATCTGGTCGAGTTCCTGCGCCAGGCCGGGCTGCCCGACGCCTGGGAGCTGCTGGACGATCCCACTTGGGTCGAGTGGCAGGGCGGACCCGCGCACGAGTACGGCGCCGACGGGTGAGCCGTGCGGGCCGGGGACGAGCCGGGCCGGGGCGGGCCGAGCGGGCCGGGGCGGCGAGGTCGGCGGGGTCGGCACCGGGTCTCGGACAGGTGTGCGGGGATACGCTCTGCCGATTGTCAGTGGCTGGCCGTAGCCTTGTACCTATGTTCGCTTCCTCGTCCGTTCCTTCTTCCGGTGCCCGCGATTCCTTACGGCGTGCGCGCGTGGCCCGGTCCGTCAGGCCCGCCGCAGAGGTCAATGAGGAGATCCGCGCCCTGTGGTCGCGGTCCGGCGGCGTGCTGCTCCCCGCTGACCAGGAGCGTTATCAGTGGCTGCTGATCGAGTGGGCGGCGGCGGTCCGGAGCGATGTGCTGGAGGCGGCTTAGCCGGGCTGCCGCCGGGACCGCGCCGAGGTGTGGTCATGAGCGTCCTCCGGATGCCGTAGAGTTGTCTTCAACGGCGCGGGGTGGAGCAGCTCGGTAGCTCGCTGGGCTCATAACCCAGAGGTCGCAGGTTCAAATCCTGTCCCCGCTACTGGAAGAAAACGAAGGCCCGGATTCCTGGTGAATCCGGGCCTTCGCCGTGTCCGCGATTCGCTCTTGTGATGATCCCTCTTTCACTCCGGTTCACCCCGTCATGGTCAAGACGTGACAAACTATGACAAGTAACGTGAAGCGTACGGCTGTGCTTGTACGGGACGCCCCCGGGCCCACCCGGGGCGAGGGCCGGGTTCACCGGCCCCGTAGCCCACTCGGCCGACGGTGAGTCGCCGCCCCGCGCGGTGGCGGTCAGCCTGGGTGGAGCGCGGTACTGCCGCAGCCGCGAGCGGACCGGGCAGGAGACGACTGGTGGGGAAGCTGAGGAAGCTCGCAGAGGCCATCGGCGGCAGACGTCGGCGGTCCGGTGGCGGCAGCGGATTCTGGGCCGCCGACGGTACGGGCTTCTGGGGTCCCGGCGACATGTCTCAGGACCAGGCGGCGCACGCCGGATCCGGCTGGCGCCCCGGTGTGCGGGGCCGGGCGCGGCGCCGGATGGTGAACTTCCTGCCCGCCCTCGTGATCATCGGCGGGGTGATCCTCGACGTCTCGACCCCCGCCCGGGTGACCTCCGCGCCCCTTCTCGCCGCGGCCCCGCTCGTCGCCGCTCCGTTCTACCCGCTGATCGGTACGTTCCTGGTCGCCGTCGTCGCGATGGCCGTGCAGGTCGCGCTTTACATCCGGGTGGACACGCTGTTCACCCTCGAATCGCTGAGCCAGCTGCTGACCGTGCTGGTCGTCTCGCTCCTCGCCATGTACATCACCGTCGTCGTCAGACGCAGCAGCGAGCGGCTCGCCTCCGCCCGCATCATCGCCGAGACCGCGCAGCGCGCCGTGCTGCCCAGACCCGCCGAGCGCATCGGCGGGCTCCGGATAGCCGCGCGGTACGAGGCGGCGCAGGAGGGCGCCTTCATCGGCGGGGACCTCTTCGCCGTCCAGGACACGGCGTACGGCGTACGGCTGGTGGTCGGGGACGTACGCGGAAAGGGGCTGGAGGCCGTCGAGGCGGTGGCCGTGCTCATCGGCGCCTTCCGCGAGGCCGCCGAACAGGAGGCGTCGCTGGAAGGGGTGGCGCAGCGGCTGGAGCGCGCCCTGCTGCGGGAGGGGACGCGGCGGGCCGGCGTGGATGTCTTCGAGGGGTTCACCACGGCCGTGCTCGCCGAGATCCCGCACGGCGAGGCCGTGGTCCGGCTGCTCAACCGGGGCCATCCGGAGCCGCTGCTCATGAGCGACGACGGGGGCGTGCGGATGCTGATCCCGCGCGATCCCGCGCTGCCCCTGGGCATGAGCGAGCTGGGCTCGTGGCCGGACCGCGCCGAGCAGAAGCCGTACCCGGACGGCGCGATGCTGCTCTTCTACACGGACGGGCTCACCGAGGCGCGCGACCGCGAGGGCGTCTTCTACGCCCCGCGCGACCGGCTCGACGGGCGGATCTTCCCGGGGCCGGACGAGCTGCTCCAGGCGCTGATCGACGACGTACGGCTGCACACGGGCGGCGGGAGCCAGGACGACATGGCGCTCCTCGCCGTCAGCAGGCCCTCGCCGACACAGCCGGAGCGGCGCAGGACGATGCCGATCGTGCCGTGAGCGACGCCGGTCGTGCCGTGAGTGATGCCGGTCGTGCCGTGGGCGACGCCGGTCGCGCCGGGAAGCGGCGTGCGTTCGTGCGCTGAGCCGCGTGCGTTCGTGCCGTGAGCCGCGTGCGTCGCGCCGGGAAGCGGCGCGGTCCGCTCGTCGGCGTACGGACACGGTGTGTGACCGGTAGGTATCCCTCCGCATAACAAGTGACACACCGTCAGAAACGCGTCGGTGTCGGATGGGGTGTCAACTCGCCCGCTTGCGCGCCCTTGCGTCCCGGTGTGTCCGATGCGAAGTTGTTAACGATCATCGGGAACAGCTTGGAATAAGGCCCTGGTCTCTATTAACGTTCGATAACGCAGCGCGGTTGTCCCAGCCGTCGCCAGAGATGGCACCGCGCGCACGCGCCGAATCCCGCAAGGGAACCGGGGAACCACCAATTGGGGTGAATCGGGAGTTTTCGCTGCCTTGCGCGGGCAGCGCGGCCCCCGTAGGAGACCTTCCTGCTCCGAACCCGTCAGCTAACCCGGTAGGCGAGAAGGAAGGAAAGGAGCGCGCCTCCGTGGCGTCCAACAAGCCTGCCCTCGAAGGCCCCGTAGCAACCGCCGACCCCGGCGAGAACCTCTCCTTCGGCCATGGCCGGAGCGAGGACGGCCAGGCGGAGAGGGCCTGGGGGGAATGGAATCCCACCGAGGAGACCGTCCGCCCCGTCCGCGGCAGGCACCGCGTCGCCAAGCAGCGCGGGCTCGCCCGCAGCTCCACCGTCCTCGGCGTGGGTGTCATCGCCGCCGTCGGCGCCGGAGGCATCGCCACGGCCCAGGACAAGCCCGCCGTCTCCATATCCCTTCCCGATGTCATCGCGGACAATCTTCCGGACGCCCACTCTCTTCCGGGGATGGGTTCCTCCTCCACCGCGGAGAAGGACACCGCGTCGGAGGTCCTGGCGCAGGCACCCCTCACCTCCGCCGGTCTGACGGCCGCGGACACCGAGCAGGGCGCCACCGACGCCGGCGAGGCGCTCCGCGCCCGGATCCTCCAGCAGGCCGAGCAGCAGCAGGCCGACGCCGACGCCGCCCAGAAGGCCGCCACCGAGGCCGCCGCCGTGGTGCAGGCCACCTCGCAGGCCAAGAAGCAGCAGACCCAGGCCGAGAAGACCGCCGCGGAGGCGAAGGCGAAGGCCGAGGAGGAGGCCAAGGCGAAGGCCGAGGCGGCGCGCCTCGCCAAGCTGGCCGCCAGTTTCTCCCTCCCCACCTCCTCGTACACGATCACCTCCACCTTCGGCCAGGCAGGCTCGCTCTGGTCGTCCGGCCACCACACCGGCCTGGACTTCGCCGCCCCGACGGGCACCCCGGTCAAGGCCGTGCACAGCGGCACGGTCAAGTCGGCGGGCTGGTCGGGCTCGTACGGCTACCGCACCGTCCTGGAGCTGGATGACGGTACGGAGATCTGGTACGCCCACCAGTCCTCGATGACCGTCACGGCGGGCCAGAAGGTCTCCACCGGCGAGGTCATCGGCCGCGTCGGCGCCACCGGCAATGTGACCGGGCCCCATCTGCACCTTGAGGTCCACACGGGCGGCGGCGCGGGCATCGACCCGATGGGCTGGCTGCAGGGCAACGGCATCAACCCCTGACGGCTCCCCCCCCCGGGCCGTCCGTGCCCGCCCAGGCCGTCCGTACCCCCGGCCGGTCCGTGCCTGCCCCGGGCCGTCCGTGCCCGCCGCGGACGGCCGTCCGGGGCCCCGGACGGCCGTCCGGGGAA
>NZ_QQNA01000362.1 GCF_003346515.1 Streptomyces corynorhini | reverse complement strand
CGGGAAGAGGTTGAACTGCTGGAAGACCATGCCGATGTTCTTCCGTACCTCCCGCACATGCTTGTTGTCGGCGGGGAACAGCTTGTCGCCGTTGACCGTGATCGTTCCCTCGTCCGGCTTCACCAGCGTCATCAGCAGCCGCAGGATCGTGGTCTTCCCGGATCCCGACGGGCCGACCAGCGTCACGTGCTTGCCGGGCTGGACCGAGAAACAGAGGTCGTCCAGGACGGTGTTCTTGCCGAATCTCTTGGTGACGTTTTCGAACCGGATCAGTTCATCGGTCTTTTTGACGGTTTCAGCGGACAAGACGACGCTCCAGGGCTCGCATGAGAAGAGAAGCCGGGTAGGCGATGAGGATGAAGGCGATGCCGACGACGGTCAGCGGCTCGGTGTACTGGAAGGTCGACGCGCTCTCCAGCCGGGACTGCTGGAGCATCTCCAGCACACTGATCCCGGCGAGCAGCGGCGTGTCCTTCAGCATCGAGATGACGTAGTTCCCCAGCGCCGGCACGATGCGCCGGATCGCCTGCGGCAGGATCACCGCCAGCCAGGTCCTGCCCATCGGCAGGCTCAGCGCCGTCGCCGCCTCCCACTGCCCGGCCGGTACCGCGTCGATGCCCGCGCGGTAGACCTGCGCGGTGTACGTCGAGTAGTGCAGCCCGATCGCGATCGTGCCCGTCGTCAGTCCGGAGAACTGCACGCCCCATTCGGGGAGCACGAAGAAGAAGAAGAAAAGCTGCACCAGCAGCGGGGTGTTGCGGATGAACTCGGTGACGATGTTCACCGGCCACCGGACGAAACGCGTCGGCGCCCGGAACCCGATCGCCCAGACGAGGCCGAGGGTGAAGGAGAGGAGCGAGCCGAGCACCAGCACCTGGAGGGTGAGGAGCAGGCCGTCCCAGAAGCGCGGCATGAAGTCCGCGACAGCGGACCAGTCCCAGTTCATCGGGCACCTCCCGGAGTGGTGGTGATGCCGATCCCGGCCTTGGTCCTGCGTTCCAGCACCCGCATCCCCCGGGCCAGCAGGAAGGCGAGCACGAAGTAGATCACCAGCGTGACCGTGTAGATCTGCGCGCTCTCCTGGGTGGCCAGCCGCACCAGATAGGCCGCGAACGACACATCGGCGACACCGAGCAGGGAGACCAGCGCGGTGCCCTTCAGCAGCTCGATGAGGAGATTGCTGAACGGCGGGATCATCTCGGGCACCGCCTGCGGCAGCAGGATCAGCCGCATCCGCTGCCAGGGCGTGAAGTTCAGGGCGATCCCGGCCTCACGCTGCGCGGGCGTCACGGAGTTGAGCGCCCCGCGCACGACTTCGGCGCCGTACGCCCCGTACGAGAGGCCGAGCGCGAGCACCGCCGCCCACATCGGGACCAGGGCCCAGCCGAAGAGCCCCGGCATGACGAAGAACAGCCAGAACATCAGCACCAGGGCCGAAGTGCCCCGGAAGACCTCGGTGTAGAAGCCCGCGAGGAAGCGGACGAAGCGCGAGCGGTGCGTGCGGGCGATGCCCACCGTGAAGGCCACGAGGGTGGCCAGTGCGGCGCTGTACAGGGTGAGCTGGACGGTGATCCAGATCCCCGGGAGCACCCAGTTGGTCCAGAGGCCGGCGGTCATGCGCACAGCTCCTCTGCGGTGAGCGTCGTCATCTCCGACTCGGTGAAGCCGAAGGGTTTCAGGACGCGGAACAGCTCGCCGCTCTTCTTCATCTTGTGGATCTCGGCGTTGAAGGCGTCGCGCAGACCGGTGTCCGTGGGACGGAACGCGAAGCCGCCGCCGTCGACCTTCTTCTCGCCGTCCACCAGCGGTGCGAACGGCTTCGTCGCCTCGGCCCTGCGGCTCTTTTTCACCACTTCGCGGCCGGTGAGCGCGGTGCCGGCGAAGACGTCGACCCGGCCGGACTCGACGGCGTTCAGCCCGGCGACCGGGTCCTGGAGGATGACGATCTCCTTCTCGGGGACCCCGGCGGATATCGCGTACTCGATCTCGGCGTAGCCGGTGCCGGTGGCGAACTTCGCCTTCGTCCGTACGACGTCCTGGTACGAGTGCAGCCCCTTGGGGTTGCCCTTGCGGACGAGGAACGAGTCGAGCATCTGATACTCGGGATCGGCGAAGATGACCTGCTTGCAGCGGTCCGCGTTGATGTACATCCCGGCCGAGACGACATCGAACTGCTGCGAGTTCAGCCCGGGTATCAGCGAGGAGAAGTCGGTGGCCACGGGCTGTACGTTGGCGATGCCGAGCCGCTTGAATATGATCTTCGCCAGCTCCACGGCCTCGCCGGTGAAGTCGCCCTGCTCGTTGATGTAGCCGTACGGAGCCTCGCCCGCGATACCGAGCCGCACCGTCCGCTGCGACTTCAGCCGGGCGAGCGTGTCGCCGGAGGGGATCTTCGCGCAGCCCGCGGCGGAGAGCGCCCCCGCCGCGCCCAGCGCCGCCGTGCCCAGCAGCAGAGATCGTCTCCTTATAGACCGTTTTATGGTTCTTTTTCTGTTGTGCTCTGGTGGTGAAGCCATGGGCGCGCGGCTACCCGACTCCAATCGGGTTATGCACATCGATTTGAGCCGATCTTCCCGGCCCGGTGCGCCCTTGACTCGGTGGATCAGGCGAGGACCATGAAGGCATGACCGACCGATTTGTGACTGTGTCGCTCGACAAGCGCGGAGTGCACTGCACCGCGAAACTCCTGGATGACCGGGCTCCGGTCACCTGCGCGGCGGTGTGGGAGGCGCTGCCGCTCGGTTCGGACGTCTACCACGCGAAGTACGCGCGCAACGAGATCTACGCGCTGTTTCCGGCCTTCGCCGCCGAGGAACCGCCGCTGGAGAATCCGACCGTGACCCCCATCCCCGGGGATCTGTGCTACTTCACCTTCTCCGACACCGAGTTGGGCACCTCGTCGTACGGATACGACGCGAAGGCGGTCACCGGCCGCCGCACCACCGTCGATCTGGCCCTCTTCTACGAGCGGAACAATCTGCTGATCAACGGGGACATGGGATGGATCCCCGGCATCGTCTGGGGGACGGTGGTCGAGGGCCTCGACCACCGTCCCCCAGAC
>NZ_QQNA01000361.1 GCF_003346515.1 Streptomyces corynorhini | reverse complement strand
GGCGGGGCGGGCGGGGGTCGCCTTGCGGGGCGCCCCGGGCTTCGCAGCGGGCTTGCCGGCGTTGCCGCCGGGCCCCTGGAGAGCATCAGTCAATTTGCGTACAACCGGCGCCTCGATCGTCGAGGAAGCCGAACGGACGAATTCACCGAGTTCTTGGAGCTTGGCCATGACGACCTTGCTCTCGACGCCGAACTCCTTGGCGAGTTCGTATACCCGGACCTTAGCCACTTCGCTCCTTTTAGGTCCGGGTTACCGCCGGACCGTCGCTACTTCATGGGCGTACTCATCGCGTACTCATCGAGTGCTCATCGCAATCTCGACCTACTTCCAACTCGCGAGGTACCTGAACCGCACGGGGCTCCGTGCCGTACTTCTTCTTACGACGCTGTGCGCGCCGCGTCTGTCCCGATGGTTGTGCTCGTCCCGAGGGCCCGGCGCAGTTCCGCGCTGTCGAGCGGTCCCTGGACCCGGAAGGCCCGTGGGAACGCCCGGCGGCGGACCGCCAGATCGAGACAGTTCAAGGCGGGGTGTGTGTACGCACCCCGGCCGGGCAGCGTACCGCGTAGATCGGGAACGCATTGTTCACCGATCAGCACGATGCGCAGCAGATCGCTCTTGGCCGCTCGCTTCCGGCAGCCCAGGCAGGTTCGCTCAGGGCAGGCTCGGTCGCTCGTCCGGCCAGACACCTTCAAGTCTACCTCCCCGCGCCGACCTCACCCCTTTGGGGCAACGTTCGGACGCTTGCGTGACACCTGTGGGTACGAAGATCACGACCGGATCGTTACCCACGGGTACTGTCGTCGCGGCCTCCGGCACGGCTGTCGTCACCGCCGTCGTCCGGCTGTTCGGTGTCGGGGCGGATGTCGATGCGCCAGCCGGTGAGCCGGGCGGCGAGGCGGGCGTTCTGCCCCTCCTTGCCGATGGCCAGCGACAGCTGGTAGTCCGGCACGGTGACCCGCGCGGAGCGGGCCCCCAGGTCCACCACCTCGACCTTGCTGACCCGCGCGGGGGACAGCGCGTGCGCCACCATCTCGGCCGGGTCGTCCGACCAGTCGACGATGTCGATCTTCTCGCCGTGCAGCTCCGCCATGACATTGCGCACACGCGCGCCCATCGGGCCGATGCAGGCGCCCTTGGCATTGAGACCGGACCGTGTCGAACGGACGGCGATCTTGGTGCGGTGACCGGCCTCGCGGGCGATCGCCGTGATCTCCACGGAACCGTCCGCGATCTCCGGGACCTCCAGCTCGAAGAGCTTCTTGACCAGACTGGGGTGGGTGCGGGAGAGCGTCACGGACGGACCGCGCACGCCCCTGGCCACCCGGACGACGTACGTGCGCAGCCGCAGGCCGTGCACGTACTCCTCGCCCGGCACCTGCTCCTGCACCGGCAGGATGGCCTCCAGCTTGTCGTCCAGCTTGACCAGGACGTTCTTCGGGTCCTTGCCCTGCTGGACCAGACCGGCGACGATGTCGCCCTCGCGCCGGGCGTACTCGCCGAAGGTCACGTCGTTCTCGGCGTCGCGCAGCCGCTGCTGGATGACCTGGCGGGCGGTGGTGGCGGCGATCCGGCCGAAGTCCGACGGGGTGTCGTCGAACTCCTTGGGCTCCTGCCCCTCCTCCAGATCCGCCGGGTCCTCCTTGGCCCAGACCGTGACATGGCCGTTGTCCCGGCCGATGACGGCACGGGCGCGCCGGTGGCTGCCCTCCGTGCGGTGGTAGGCGATGAGGAGGGCGGATTCGATCGCCTCGACCAGCAGATCGAAGGGGATCTCCTTCTCTTGTGCCAAGCCCTTCAGGAGCTTCACATCGATGTCCACGGCTACGCCTCCTCTTCCTTCTTGTCCTTGCGGTTGAACTCGATCTCCACGCGCGCCTTGGCGATCTGCGCGAACTCGATCCGGCGGGCGGTGGGCTTGCGCCCCTTCACGCCCGGCACCTGGAGGTCGAGTCCGGTCTCGTCGACGGCCAGGACGCGGGCCACCAGTTCGTCGCCCTCGACCGGCTGGATACGGACCAGCCGGGAGACGGCGCGTACGTAGTGGCGGTGTTCGGTCAGCTGGCGTTCGGCGCCGGGGGAGGTCACTTCGAGCTGGTACTCGTCGTCGCCCATCGCGTCCGTCTCGTCCAGCTTCTCGGAGAGGGAGCGGCTCAGTTCGGCGCACTCGTCGAGGTCCACGCCCTCGTCGGAGTCCACCACGATCCTCAGTACACGACGCCGGCCCGCCCGGGACACCTCGATCTCTTCCAGATCCAGGTCCTTCGCGCTGACCAGCGGCTCCAGCAGTCCGCGCAGCCTCTCGCTCTGGGTGGTGCTCATCCGGGTGACTCCTCGGCCGCGTGTGCTGTTGTGGGATCGTCGCGTGTCAGATCGGTGTGGGTCGGATCAAAGGGTATCCGGTCCCAGGGGGTGTTGCCGTCCACGTACGGGTGACCCGCGGGTACGCTCGCCTGCGGTGATCATCGCGAGCCCGAGGAGAGACGCGTGGGGCGCACGGGGACGACACGCAGGCACGCGCTCATGGCCATGGGCGCGACGGGGGCCGGGCTGCTGACCGCCTGCTCCTCCGACGGCGCCGCGGACGGGACGCTGTCCCCGGACACGGTGGCGCGCGCCGCCCGCGCGCAGAGCGCGCTGCGGCGGCGGTCGGCCGAGACCAGCGAGGCACTGCTGCGGGAGTACGACGCGGTGCTGACCCGGCATCCGGGGCAGCACCGCGTCGTACTCCCGC
>NZ_QQNA01000360.1 GCF_003346515.1 Streptomyces corynorhini | reverse complement strand
CGGCGGCTCCGGAGCCGCCGCAGGCGCCCGGAGTACGGCCGTGAGGTGCCCGGAGTGCGGACACCGCAACGCGCCGGGCGCGGCGTTCTGCACGTCCTGCGAAACGTTCCTGGACTGGGGCGACGCGGACACGGAGGCGGGGTCGGGCCCGAGGTCGGGGTCTACGGGCGCGGGCTCGGGGCCGGGGTCTACGGGCGCGGGCTCAGGGTCGGGGTCGGGCTCGGGGTCGCGGTCTACGGGCTCGGGGGCCGCTCCCGCCGCGCGTACGGAGCCGGTGCCGCCCGCTCCCGTACCGCCGACGGCGGCGCCTCCCGTACCGCCCATGCCGCCCATGCCGCCTGTACCGCCCGCGTCACCCGCGCGTCCCCCCGTCCCGCCGCCCATGCCGCCGTCCGTCGCGGCGGGGCCGCGTCGGCCCGGGGACCGGCTGGACATCCCCGTACCCGGACCGCGCGAGGAGCCCGAAGGGCCGGAGCCGCCCGGCTCCGCCGCGTCGCCCGCCGCGCACCGGGGCGCGGCCGTGCGCTGCCCCAACTGCCGTACGGAGAACGAGCCGCGGCGCACCCTGTGCGTACGCTGCGGTCTGCTGCTGGACCCCGGTCCGCCGCCCGCCGTACCGCTGCCGTGGTGGCGGCGGATCCTGCGCGGGCGGTCGCGGGCCCTGCCGGCCGCCGGGACACGGCCCGTACGGCGGCTGTGGCGCCGTCCCGGCCTGGCCATTCCGCTGACCCTGGCGGTGCTCGCGGGCGCCTTCTGGTTCGCGCGGCCCTACCTGCCCGAGGCACTGGACTTCACCCGGGACAGCACCGGCACCCCCGACGAGCTGCGCCCCAGCCGGATCCGCGCGTCCAGCTTCCTGTCGGACCATCCGCCGCGCACGGCCATCGACACGTACACCAACCGGTTCTGGGTACCGGCCGAAGCGGGGCCCGGTATCGGGGAGTTCCTGGAGGTGGACTTCGACAAGCCGGTACGGATGACGAAGCTCGTCGTCTTCTCGGGCAGGTCGGCCAAGGAGGACGAGTTCCTCGCGCAGTCCCGCCCCTCCGCGCTGACCGTGACGCTGAGTCCGGCCGAGGGCGAGCCCACCGAGAAGAAGGTCGCCCTCAAGGACCGTCCCGGTCAGCAGACGTTCGACGTACGGGGCGCCGAGGTCGTCCGGGTGCGGCTGACGATCGACGACATCTACGGCGCGGGAAAGGGCCGCAGACCCGCGATCGCCGAGATCGAGTTCTTCGGCCGGAGCTGAGGGCATGACCGTGGTGCGGCCGTACCTGCGGAATCGGATGCCTTCCCGCCGTGCGTGGCTCTTGGCCACGGGCTCCCGCTGCCGGAGACTGAGCCGATGACACAGCGTGTGGATCTCGCGACCGTGATGGACCGTCTGGCCATCGACGAGGTGGTCACCCGGTACGCGGTGGCCGTCGACGAGGGCGACTGGCCGGGGTACCGGGCCCTGTTCACCCCGGACGGACGCGCCGACTACACGGCGGCGGGCGGCATCGAGGGCCCGGCCGCCGAGGTGGGCGACTGGCTGGCCGGCACGCTGGGGCCCTATGCCGTACGCCAGCATCTGATCGTCAACCGTCGGCTGCGCATCCAGGATCTCGGGGGTTACCCGGGCGACCGGGCCGATCTGCGAGCCGACTATCTGAGCCCGCTGCGCCACGAGTCGGGCGAGCAGCTGATGAGCGGTGGCGGCTTCGTGTTCGGACTGGTGCGCGGGGACGAGGGATGGCTGGTGCGCTCCGTGGTCGCGCGGGAGACCTGGCGGCACGGCGCACTCGGCCGGGCGGGCGGCTGATCGCCGCGGCGCGGATGCGCCGGGCCCCGCGTGGGAAGAGTGCGCGTGACGGCCAGGGTCTTCCGTTCGGAACCGGCCGGTTCCGAACGGGAGGCCCGGGGTGAGGAGGCGCGCGGTGCGGACCTGGGCGGGAACCCCTGCGGCAGCCCGGATGCGGGAGCGTGCCGCGTCGCCATGGGGGCGCGGCACGGTGGCGGTGGGGTCGGGGGCGCTGTCCGCGCTCGCCTTTCCCGCGCCGTCGCTGTGGTGGCTGGCCTATGTCGCGCTGGTGCCCTGGATGCTGCTCCTGCGGACGGCCGCGACCGGGCGGAGGGCCGCGCTGGAGGGGTGGCTGGGCGGCCTCGGGTTCGTCCTCGCGGTGCATCACTGGCTGTTGCCGAGCCTCCATGTGTTCCTCCTGGTGCTGGGGGCGCTGTTGGGGCTGCTGTGGGCGCCGTGGGGGATGCTGGTGCGGTACGCGCTCGGTGGCGCGGCGTCGGGGCTCCGGGCGTCGGCCGCGGTGGCGGTGGTGCCCTCGGGGTGGCTGATGGTCGAACTGGCCAGGTCCTGGGAGGGGCTCGGCGGTCCCTGGGGTCTGCTCGGCGCCGGGCAGTGGGAGGTGGCTCCGGCGCTGCGGCTGGCGTCGGTGGGCGGTGTGTGGCTGGTGAGTCTGCTGGTGGTCGCGGTGAACACGGCGCTGGCCCTGCTGGTCGCGGTGGCGGGGGCGCGTTCCGCCGCCGGCGTGGCGCTCGCGGGGTGCGCCGTGGTGGTGGGCTCGGTGGCGGCGTGGGCGCCGCGGCCGGAGTCCTCGGGGCGGGTGCGGATCGCGGTCGTCCAGCCGGGTGTCGTGGCGCCGGGTGTGGTCGGCGGGGCGAACGCGGTGGAGCGGCGGTTCGCGCGCGGTGAGGAGCTGACGCGCACGCTGGCCGGGCGGGGTGCCGATCTGGTGGTGTGGGGGGAGAGCAGCGTCGGCGCGGATCTGGCCACCCGGCCGGATCTGGCGGCGCGGCTCGCGGTGCTCGCCCGGGTCACCGGCGCTCCGGTGCTGGTCAATGTGGACGCGCGCGCCACGGACGCGGCGGGCCGGACGGGCATCTTCAAGCGCGCGGTGCTGGTGGGTCCCGAGGGGCCGACGGGTGAGGTGTACGACAAGAGGCGGCTGGTGCCGTTCGGCGAGTACGTGCCGGCCCGCGCGGCGCTCGGCTGGGTGACGTCGGTGGGGAGGGCGGCGGGCGAGGACCGGCTGCGCGGGACCGGGCAGGTGGTGATGGTGCTGCCGGGCGAGGGCCGGGGCGGGCTGCGGCTGGGGCCGCTGATCTGCTTCGAGACCGCGTTCCCCGACCTGAGCAGGCGGCTGGTGCGGGACGGCGCCCAGGTGCTGGTGGCGCAGTCGTCGACCTCGTCGTTCCAAGGCAGTTGGGCGCCTCGGCAGCATGCCTCGCTGGCGGCGCTGCGGGCGGCGGAGACGGGCCGGCCGATGGTGCACGCGACGCTGACCGGCGTGGGGGCGGTGTTCGGCCCGGACGGGCGGCGGGTGGGCGGCCCGCTCGGCACGGACCGGTCGGTCGCGGCGGTGTTCGACGTCCCGCTGGCCCGGTCCACGACCGCGTACGTGCGGTTCGGGGACTGGGCGGTGTACGGGGCGCTCGCCGTACTGGCGGTGTTCTGCGCGGTGGCGGGCGGCCGGTCCCTCAGGCGGCCTGGTCCTGAGCCGCTCGTACCACCCGCTCGCACATCTCGTGAGTCCGCAGAGCGTCCCGTGCGCTGAGGTGTTTTCCGGCCCGTACGGCGTCGAGGAAGGCCAGTACGCACTGTTCGACGCCGCGCTGACGGGGCACCGGCACCCAGTCGCCGCGCCGCCGTACGCTCGGCTGTCCCTTGTGGTCGATGACGGTGGCGAGGTCGTGGACGGCGCGTTTGGTGTCCTGGCCGGAGACTTCGAGGATCTCCTCGGTGGAGCCGTTCATCCGGTTCATCATGCCGATGGCGGTGAATCCGTCGCCGGAGAGCTGGAGCACGACGTGGTGCAGCAGCCCGTCCCGGATCCGGGCCCGTACGTCGGTGTGTTCGACGGGGCCGGGCAGCAGGAAGCGCAGAGTGTCGACGACGTGGATGAAGTCGTCCAGCACCAGGGTGCGCGGGTCCTCGGGCAGTCCGACGCGGTTCTTCTGGAGCAGGATCAGATCCCGCGGGTGCTCCAGGCACTGCGCGTAGCCGGGCGCGTAGCGGCGGTTGAAGCCGACGGCGAGGCTGACGCCGCCTTCGTCGGCGAGGCGTACCACCCGTTCCGCGTCGGCGTATTCGTAGGCGATCGGCTTGTCGACATAGGTGGGGACACCGGCCGCGACGAGCTGGCAGACGATGTCGGTGTGGGTGGCGGTGGGGGTGTGCACGAAGGCGGCGTCGAGGTCCACGGAGAGCAGGGATTCGAGGTCGGCGTGGCACTGCGCGGCCGGGATGCGGTGGGTCTGCGCGATCCGGGCCAGGGTGGCGGGGGTGCGGGTCTGGAGATGGAGTTCGATGCCGGGCAGGGTGGTGAGCACCGGCAGGTACGCCTTCCGCGCGATGTCGCCGAGCCCGATACAGCCGACCTTCACGAGGGCCTCCCTGACCTGTCCTGAGCCGAAGGTCCTGTCCCGCGGGCCCCGGTCGGCCGCGGTGGTCCTACGGTCGTGATGTCCCGGAAGCATACGTGCGCCCCGGCGGGCGCCAGTCGGCGATGCCGTCCATGCCGCGCAGGACGAGGCCGGGGCCGAACCGGGAGGCGGCGGCGATCAGCCGGTCGCGTACGGCGGCACCGGCCGGGCTGGAGACCGCGGCCATCCGGCTCGCCCGCGCCGCCCTGCGCACGACGGCGCTGGTGCGCGGCAGCCGGTCGGCGGAGTATCCGGCGAGGGCGGCGGCGCAGCGCCCCGGTCCGCCCGCGCCGACGTGGTGGGCGAGGACGACGGCGTCCTCGATGGCCTGGTTGCCGCCCTGCGCCAGGCTGGGCTGCATGGCGTGGGCCGCGTCGCCGAGGAGGGCGACCCTGCCGCGGTGGAAGGCGGGCAGCGGCGTGTTCATCTCGTACACGTCGTGCCGCAGGATCCGGTCGGATTCGGCCGCCGCGATGATCCGGGGTACCGGGTCGTGCCAGTCGCCGAAGAGCCGGGTCAGCTCGGCCTTCTCGCCGTGGGGCGCCTGCCCGCCGGCGGGCGTCATGGTCATGGCGTACGCGTAGACCCGGCCGTCCTTGAACGGCTGGGTGCCCCAGACCCGGCCCCTGCCCCAGGTCTCGTGGGGCGGGAACGGGCGCTCGGGCTCGGGGACGATGGTGCGCCAGGTGGTGTATCCGGCGTAGCGGGGGCCGGGGTGGGCGGGGAAGAGGGTGCCGCGGGTGGCGGAGCGCAGGCCGTCGGCGGCGACGACGAGCCCGGCCTCGGTCTCGCCCTCCGGGGTGGTGACCACGGCCGGGCGGCCGTCCGCCGTGCCCGGGTCGGTGAGGGTGGCGGCCGTGCCGGTGCGTACGGCCGTCGCGGGGAGCGCGTCGGTCAGCAGGGAGACCAGCGTCGCGCGGTGGAGCAGGACGAGGGGGCCGCCGAACCGCTCGGCCGCGACCCGGCCGTCCATCCGGTTGAGCCAGCGGCCGTCGGGGGCGCGCAGCCCGCCCTCGCCCTGCCAGGCGGCGAGGTCCCGTACGGCGTCGCCGAGTCCGATGACGTCCAGCGCGCGCTGCGCGTTGGGCGCGAGGCCGAGACCGGCGCCGACGGGGGCGAGCGAGGCGGCGCGTTCGAGGACGGTGACGTCCCATCCGCGCTGGTGCAGGGCCACGGCCGCGGTGAGGCCGCCGATGCCGCCGCCGATGACGACGGCGCGGGACTGGTCCATCGCTTCTCCCTCTCTCCCCTCCCGGCCCGTGCGAGAGCCGGGGAACTACAGGTGTAGTGCCTTGGTTCCCACCGTACTACAGCTGTAGTGAACGGGATAGATTGACGGCATGCACGAACGCACCACCGGCATCTCCCGCGCCGAACTCATCGCCGACACCGCCCTCGCCCTGCTCGCCGAGCGCGGCATGCGCGGGCTCACCCACCGCGCCGTGGACGAGGCGGCCGGGCTCCCGCAGGGCTCGACGTCCAACCACGCGCGCACCCGGCAGGCCCTGCTCGAAGCGGCGGTACGACGGCAGGCGGAACGCGAGCTGCGGGTCCTCACCCCGGCGGAGATGCCCGGCGCCACCACCCGCGCGGGCGCGCCGGTCGACGCGCTGGCGCTGGCCCTGCACCGCTATCTGACCCACCATCCACAGCTGCTCGTCGCCCGCTACGAACTCGCGCTCGAAGCCACTCGCCGCCCGGAGCTGCGGGCCTTCTACGACACGACGGGCCGGCAGTTCCGCGAGCCGCTGATCGCGATGATGACGGCGGCCGGCTCCACCGAGCCCGAGCGGCACACGCACGCGCTGGTCGCCTGGTGCGAGGGGCTGCTGTTCTCCTGCGCCGTCGGCTCGTACCACCAGGCGGTCCCGTCCCTGGAGGAGCTGCGCCGGGGCTTCACCGAACTGCTGCGGGGCATGCTCGGCGACGGTGAGGACCGGGCGGGCACCGCCGGATAACCCCTGGTCAGGATGGCGGCCGGTGGGCGAGGATGACGGCCATGACGACATCTGAGCGCATCGATCCCTCCACACTCGCCGGTGAGCGCGAGATGCTGGAGAGCTGGCTGGACTACCACCGGGAGACCCTCGCCCTGAAATGCGCGGGGCTGAGCGACAAACAGCTCAAGGAGGCGTCCGTGCCTCCTTCGGAGCTGACGCTGATCGGGCTCGTGCGGCACATGGCCGAGGTGGAACGCGGCTGGTTCCGCAACACCCTGGCCGCCGAGCGGGCCGCCCCGCTCTTCTTCACCGACGAGGACCCGGACGGCGATTTCCATCCCGGCGCTGACGACACCTGGGAGCAGGCCCACACGGCCTGGCGGGCGGAGATCGCCCACGCCCGGAGCCTGGCCGCGCCGCACTCTCTGGACGACCGGGGCGCGGGCCGCCGTGAACGCGCCTCCGGCGATCCGTTCACGCTGCGCTGGATCTACCTCCACATGATCGAGGAGTACGCCCGGCACAACGGCCACGCCGATCTGATCCGCGAGTGCGTCGACGGCGCGACGGGCGAGTGAAAACGGCGCCGACGACCTCCCCCGGCGGCAATCAGGGCTGACCCGTGTCATCCGTCCGGGCCATCCCCGGCCCTGTGGGCTCCACAACGGGCGCGGCGACCAGCAGAGTTGTCCGAATGGAGCGAACGAGAAGTACGACACTGGCCCTGGTCGGGGTGGCGGTCACCGCACTGTCCGGCTGCGTGGCCGTCGAACCGCGTCCCGCGCCGGCGCCCCGGCCGGAGACGATCAGCGGCGCCCGCATCCCCGGGGCCGCCACCGAGGGGGCCCCGAGGCAGGGGCGGGCGCGCGAGGCGCTGGAGGCGATGAGCCCCGCGCCGTCGGCCCCGCGCGCCGGTCGATGCCGGTACGGGTGACCGGCGCGCGGGGCCGACGGCGC
>NZ_QQNA01000036.1 GCF_003346515.1 Streptomyces corynorhini | reverse complement strand
TTCGATTCTCGTCACCCGCTCCGTAGCAAAGCCCCAGGTCAGTGGCCTGGGGTTTCCTTGTTGTCTAGACCGGTCTAAGCGTCACGCACCATCTCCGCAGCACCTTGACCGTCTTTCGGCTGCTCAGTCCGGGGGGCACTCGCGGCCCGGACCATCTTGTCCAGCCCAGCAGCTACGTCTTTCTGCCGCTCGTGATCGGAGTGCTGATAAATCAGCGCGGCCTTCTCGGACGACTGTCCGGCCCGGACCATCGCGTCTTTGAGCGTCGCCCCGGAGCGGGTGGCCATCGTGTGTCCGGTGTGACGAAGACCTTAGAAACGGAAGCTGTCAGGCATCCCCACCGCGCTCCGCGCTCTACGCCACTTCCGCCCAAAGGATGAGCGCCGGAACGGCGCCCCTTTCTCCCCGACGAACAGCAGCCCGTCCGGCCGGCACTCAGCCCCGGCGCCGCCTTGCGCACCCGAATGCTCATGACGTCCAGGTCCACGTCCTTACGGCGCAACTCCGCCTGCCCCTCGGGCCGCAAGGGACCGTACGCATCCAGGTAAACTATGAGGCGCCACCGGATTCCGACCGCGGCGGCGAGCGCGTCCACCTGGTCCACCGTGGCGATCTCCCGTTCCTCTGGCGACTCCTTGCCCGCGCCCCGGATCCGGCAGGGATTGCGGCGGATCAGTTCGTCATCGGTGGCGGTTTCCAGGATCGCCTTCAGCAGCCAGCAGCCGGTACGACTTGGCCACGGTCGTCGCTCCAGTGGCCTTACGGCGTTCCACCGGCCACTCCCGCACCTTGGGAGCACCCTCCTTGCTACGGCGGCGGGGGCGGGGCCGGATGGGGCTCAACCGTGTTGGCCACGACGTACGCGGAGAGCAGGCTCTCCGCGATCCGGATATGGCGACCGACCTTCACGAAGGTGATGCGGCGCGGGGAGTGGTGCGAGGACCGCCGCGAAGACGCGCTGGAGCAGGGCTCATCCCCGCATGCGCGGGGAGCGGCGGTACTGGATCCGCAGGTGCGAAGGGTGGCTGGGCTCATCCCCGCATGCGCGGGGAGCGGTCAAAGTCCGCGCCGCGCCCCGGCCCCTGGTTGGGCTCATCCCCGCATGCGCGGGGAGCGGCGCTGCTCGGTCTGGAGGACGCCGCCGATCATGGGCTCATCCCCGCATGCGCGGGGAGCGGTGGCCCCAGCAGCGATGGCGTCGCATGCCTTCAGGCTCATCCCCGCATGCGCGGGGAGCGGCGCTGCGACGGCACCGGGGACGACCCCGACCTGGGCTCATCCCCGCATGCGCGGGGAGCGGTCGCCGCCGCAGATGCGGATGATGCACGCGCTGGGCTCATCCCCGCATGCGCGGGGAGCGGGGGGTTGAGGCTGCGGATGAGGGTGCGGCGGCGGGCTCATCCCCGCATGCGCGGGGAGCGGGGCGCCGCCCTGTGCGATGTCGATCCCGAGGAGGGCTCATCCCCGCATGCGCGGGGAGCGGTCGGTCTTGGTCTGCGCTTCCTTGAGGCGGTTGGGCTCATCCCCGCATGCGCGGGGAGCGGCGGGCCGCATGTGGTGTACCCGGTGGTGAATAGGGCTCATCCCCGCATGCGCGGGGAGCGGACTCCGTGAGCTGCACTTTCATCAAGGGGCAACCCCTATTTCAGCAAGGATGAGAGAAAGGGGCATACGAGACAAATGGTCGCGCCATTCGTCAGACATGCCTCCAAACCACAGGCTACGTGTTCACACCAGAGGTTTCGAGTGAGGCTCCTACGCCCCCCAGAGATGGCCCAGCTCGAACTCTCACGTGTGCCGTGCATTTCGCAGTACACCGAGAGTGAGGACGGTGTCGGCGGTTCCAGCCGCTCGGGCATTACTGCACACCGACCCGCCCACCGCACTTCCCGCCGTCCCGTGTCGACGCCGAACTCGCCGGCGCCACGGGCACACGGGGGTTTCACCGCAACGCTGCTGTCAGTACAAGCTCCCCGCGCAAACGCAAACGCAACCGGACAGTCGGCCCGTTGTGAGGGAGTTACGGCGCCCGATTGCCGAAACGGCGACGCTTGGACGCCTTGCTCCAGCCTGTGGAAGGTGATGAGCGGGCAGGACGGTCGGAGGGGCGGAAGATGAGGGTAAGGCCCTCGTGGTCGACGGGATGCCATTTGTGGTCATGGGTACGGAACGCGTAGCCCTGCTCGGAGTTGGTTGAGTAGGCGAGCAACGCGCGACCGTTACCGGCGTACTGGCGGACCTCGTCCCACAGGGCGTCCCGAATGCGGGCGGAGGGATTGCCCAGGAAGACACCGGGAGAGATTTCCAGGAGCCAGCGAGTAAGGAACCCGCGCAGGCCGACCGGGCAGTGGGTGAGGACGATGACCGTCACCAGACGACGCCGTCCCGCGCCAGGGCGTCCTGAGCCCCGATGTCCTGAACCAAGGTGCCGCCCTGGCCGCCAGTTTGGTCTCCGTAGTTGCGGCCGGCGGCCACCTCGGCGCCCCGGTCGGACAGGAGGGTGACCTGGTCGGCGTCGGCCGACAGGTCGGCGCCCGCGGGTGCGAGCAGTCCCTGGATGTCGCGCACGCACCGGTCGAGCAGCCCGGTGGTGTTGATCCGGTCACGCAGCGCTCGCCGAGTGCGGGGGCCGATGTCCTCCTCACCCTCTGCGGCGACCTCGAAGGCGATGGGAATGCCGATGTCCGTTTTGTAGAAGTCGGCCACGTCGAGGACGAAGGACAGTTCGTGGCCCGAGTGGACAAATCCGAGCCCTGGACTGCACCCCAGCGCCGCGACCACGGTCTGGGCGACGCCGTACATGCACTGCGCGGCGGCGGTGACGGCCTGATTCGCGGCGTCTCCGGAGCTGAAGTCGCCGGGGGTGAATCGGCGGCCACGCCAGGTAACGCCCGTGCGGGCGGCCTGCTCGGCATAACAGCGCTTGACCCGATCGCCCTCACGGCCCAGGAGCTGACGGCGGGTGCACCCGGCCGGGTCCTCGTCAGGGAAGCGAAGCCGGTACATGGCCCTGGCGACATCGAGCCGGGTCCGCTGGTTCGCCCAGGCCACGGCCTGGGCCTCCATGAGTGCGGAGGAACGGCTCAGCGCCCGGCCGCCGGCATAGAAACGTACGCCGTTCTCGCCGACCCATACGACCACGGCCCCGCTCTCGCCGAGAACCGCCATGGCCTGGTGGGTGATCCGCGTCCCCGGGCCGAGCAGCAACGTACCGATCGTCGCCGACGGGAGGTGACGTACTCCCTCCGCGTCCTCGGCGGTGATGGCGTTGGCGTCGCGGTGCACCACACAACGTTCGAGGTAGACGAAGGACAGGCGGTCACCGACGCGGGTGAGCTGTCGCGGACCGGAGGCCGGACGGCGGCTGATGGTGGTCACCGGCCACGCTCCGCAGGAGCCAGGGTCATGAGCCCGCAGCCGTACGCCTTGGCCTTGCCCAGACCGGAGGTGAGGGTGCGCCGGAGTGCATCGGGATCGAGGACGCGGAGGCGTCCGTCGAAGGTGACACGGGTCAGCGTCACCTTGTGCGCGCGGGTGACGGACTCGTCCCTCTTACGGAAGGCGAGGTCGCTGCGGTTGTGGACGACGACCTCGTGCCACGCGGCGTCGAGGCCGTCCGGCCGGGGTTCCGGCTTTTCCACGATGGCGAAACCGGCGTCCGTCTGCCGTTTGAGCAACCAGTCCAACTGGTGCCGCGGGGTGACGTGAACGGTGCGCTTGGTCGCCTCGGCGGCATGCCGTCGGATGCTGTGCACAGGGTTCGCGGTAAGCCGGAAGGCCCAGGTGTCGTCGGCGGCGAGGCGCGCGAGAAAGGGCGCGTACGGCTTCGTCTGCCAACCGCCCGTCGTCGGCCAGCCTGCCTGCTCCACGAGATGGGTGAGGTCCGGCCGGTCGGGACTGACAACGTAGAGCAGCACCTCACTGGGGGACTGATGGTCCAGACGCCACAGCACCCGGGGCCCGCCGCCCTGGTGGTCGGGCTTCTCCGCAAAGGACGCCATGACTGCCGCGTGCAGGCTCTGCGGCGAGGTCAGCAGCCGACGGGCGCCCCTGCGCGCGGTGTTGAAGCGGAATCGAGTCAGGAACATAGTCAGCTTTCCAGTAGCCCCATCGGATCGTGTTTCGGCGGTACGAAGGTCCTGCGGGGCGCGCTGAGCGGATTGGCGACGGTGACGACACTGGAGCGGACGCAGCGCAGACCGTACCGGCGGTGGCGCGGATCGAAGCTGAGCGGTTGGTCCCGTACCGCGTCGCCGGGCCCCTCACCGGCGACGAGATCGGCGATCACTTCGAGTTCGACGCGTCGCTCACGGACATGGCGGCGCTGGAACCAGACGGATGCCTGCCAGGGCTCGGCACTCAACGCCTTCCACAGCCCGCCGCGATGCGCACCCAGATCGATCGGGCGGGACGGCGGACAGGAGCGACGGCCGAGGAACGGCAGGAACGTCGGAGCCCGGACCCCCCTGTATAGCGCGTCGATCAAGTCCTCGTCCCCTTCGACGGCGGCGACGAAGACCGCGTCGGAGAGGTAGAAGCGTTCGGAGACCGGCATGGACTTGCCGGTCTCGCCATGGTGCGCGGTCTGGTAATCACGCACTCGGGTACCCGGCTGGTCGAGCCGGACGGCGAACGTGAGGGCAGCAAGATCCGAGACGTCCGCGCCGCGGTCACGGCCCTGGGCAGCCGCGAGCAGACCGAGCACTCCGCTCTTGGTGGGCGCACGCTCGGTCGAACGCCGCGCGAAGCGCGAGGACGCGCCCCAGGACTGGAGCGGGCCCGCAAGGCGCAGAGTCAGGACGTTGGTGCGTTCCCTCATACGGGGCGGCCCTGGCCCTTGAGCCCTTGCGCCGCCATCCGCGTGGCGACCGCATCGCCCACTCCGTCCAGCAGACCGCTGATGGTGACCGCGGTGCCGACCGCCGCGAGCGGTTCGGTGGCCGCCCCCGCCCTGAGCACCCAGCTCGGATCGTCGGAGACCTCGTACGCCTTCTCGATGTCGGAGACGTGCGCGAGCAACTGGGCGCACGCGCCCCGCAGATAGCCGCCGCAACCCAGGGGAGCCAGTACAGGTTCTTCGAAGGCCGAGACGTAACTGATGGGCCTCGCCGAGCGCAGGGTGACGATCACCGCTTCGGGAAGCGTGTGGTTACCGAATGTGTTGATCTTCCCGGTGGGCATGGACGCCACGAAGCCGTGCAGGAAAGCCCGCACCGCTCTCCGTACCGGCTCGTCCAGCGGCTGATCAGGACGGCTGCCGACACCGAGGTTGTCGCGCAGCCGGTCCACGTCCAGGGCGGCGTAACGATAGAGAGTCGCCGAGTTGAAGTCGACCGTGCCGATCATGCCGGCGCCGGACTCCTCCGCCTTCTCGTTCTGGTCGTCCACCGCGGTGAAGTAGTCGGACTCGTTCTCGACCTGGTGGACGCTGATGGCATGCGCTACCTGGGCCGCGGCATCGACGTTGAAGTCGGTGGAGTCGGCGACCATCCGTCCGAACAGCGCAATGTCCACGGAGTGCCGGGTGTCGGCGATCCCGCGGGCCTTGTCCTTGTTCTCCTTGACCTTCAGGTACGCCTTGATGTCATCGGCCCCCGCGACCGCGAGGCGGGCCAGGCCGTCGATCTGGCGTGAACTGAGGAACATCAGGTACGAGGCTTCCGGCGGCGGTTCGGGCTCGCCCTTCTTCTTCGCGCTCTCGGCCTTCCTCCGCGGCACCTCGATCTTCGAACCCGTCGCGGCACAGAGCGTTTCGGTCGCCAGTGCCACGGCCGCGGCGCCGTCCAGCGAAGGCTCCGCAGCGTTGATCCGCTCGGCCAGCAGCTCGGCCACTCGGCGGGTACGAAAACCGAGTTCGTCCGGGTCGAGAAGGTCTTGGAACGCTCGTCGGGTCGCCCTCTTCCATGCCTGGCTGGAAACGCGGGCGCGGCGGACGCCACCGTAGACCGCCGTCTTCGGGGTGCCGGTGTCATCGCGGTTGAGGTTGCTCGGCGGCACGGTCTGAAGCACGTGCACGTCGATGATGGTGCGGCTCACGGTGTGTGGTCCTCCGGGGTGGTCATGTCGGGGTCCTGCGTGCCGTCGCTGTCGCCCGGCGCGTTGCGCCCCGCCGTCGCCGAGCCGCTGTCCGACGCGGGCCGGGGGGCAGCGAGGTAGGAACGGCCCCAGGAACGGCGTACCGACTGAGTTCCGCCGGGGCTCTGCCAGGTCTGGAGCTGGTCGGCCAGCAGTCCGTAGTCAAGTGCGATGGCCTCGCGGCGCAGCAGGAGAACCAACTCGCGCAGCCGTCCGGCGAGGACCACGGGAGTGGCGGCCGCACCCGCTCGGACGAAGCGCTTCCGCGTCGGCTCGTCGATCTCTGCCCCGGGAGCCAGGCGACGCACGGCGGCACCGAGTTCAAGGCCGGGCCTGCGGTGCATGCGAGCGGCATGGTGGGACTGCTGGTGAAGCGACCACAGGGTGACAGCGGCGTGCGCCGCTTCCTCGGCCTGCTGCAGGGCGCCCTCGGTCAGCTCACGCCGCTCGTACAGCTCGTGCAGGGGCTCCGTGCCGATCAGACCCCACAGGTCGGCGGTCTCACCGGCAGGCCGGCCGATGCCGCGCCGCAGCCGTGCCAGTGCGCCCACGGCGTCACTGCGGTCGTCCAGATAGCCACGCTGCAGCCAGGTGATGTGCTGGTGGACAGCGGCGCCGACGGGACCGAGGGGTGTCTGCCGCGTACCGGACGTGACGGGGGCAGGAAGGCCGGCGGTCATACCGGCGACTCCACGGAATCCGGTCGGGCGGGTGGCGGACCCGGTTGGCCGTGATCACCAGCAGTCAGGAATCCGACGAGCCTTTTACGGAAACGGAGTTCGGCCGCGGCGTCATTCAGCCATCGTGATCCGTCTCGGGTCTCCACAACGCGTCCCTCCCAAGCAGCGGTTCCGACGTCGTCCAGCAGCCCCGTCCCCAGGTCACCGACGATGCGGTGCACCTTTCGCTTCCAGCGGCCGCGGTGCTCTTCCGGGTCGGGGGCGGTGCCCAGGTCCCGCAGCCAGCGGCGGTAATGGGTGTCGAGGGTGCCGAACCCTAGATCGCGAGCAGCGCCCTGGCGCGGTTCGGGAGCGGTCCCGGACGCCAAGGCGAGGTCGGCGGCGAGGTCGGCGAGACAGCCGACGGCCTTCTCCGCGTCCTTCAGGGCGTCCACGGCCTTCTGCCTGTATCGCCGGTCGTCGTGGTGGAGCAGCACCACGGGCATCAGGACGCCGTCGTCCACCACCTCGTCGATCACCGACTGCTGGGTGCCGTACCGGGCGCCCACGATGCGGGTGCGGATGAGGTGGCCGCGTGGGAGAAAACCTTCGGTGGTCAGCCGGGCGATCCACTCCACGATCAGAGGACGCAGCCGCTGGGCGCCATCCTGGCCTTGCACCGTCCCCGCCTCCCGTCCGGTGAGGAGTCCCTCCATCCCGCGCCAGGCCATGCGCGAAGGATCGTGCTCCTGCGGCAGGTAGACACGCGCTTCGCGGCGCTTCTTCTCCTGCGCGGGACTGCGGCGCCAGCCCGTCATCGGTTCGTACGGCAGCTTGTTGTGCGGTTCGAGACGGTCACCGTAGGCGAGCACTACGCCGTACACACCGTCGGCGTCGTGGTGCAGCCGGATACGACGGGACTGCCAGGTGTACAGATCCCGCAACCCGTAGGGGCGCTGCGCGAGGTCCGGGTCCTCGGCCGGCCCGCACGGCTCCGCCCGCCACGTCGGCCGGTCGGACTCGTCCGTGTGCAGGCCGACGGTGTCCGCGGCAATCAGGTTCAGCAGCAGTGTCTCGTGCAGGGTGTCCCCTTCCACAAGGACACCGCCGAGGTTGCCTGCCCACGCCACACCTTGTGGATAACCTTTCCCCTTCTTCACCCTGGGATCGTCCACGGCACCCGATTTGATGCCGGAGGGGTCGAACGCCTGGGCATGTACCAGCCACCGGGCCGCCTCCGCGAAGCCGAGCCGGTCCACCTCAGGCATGCGCATGCTGAAGAACGGTTGTCCATTGGGCACGTCGGCCACGATGCGGTTGAGGGAGGAGATCTCTTCCTTGGCCGTACGCAATCCGGCGACTTGGAAGAACGGATGTTGGGGGTGTAGCAGATCGAAGCGCTCGCGGTGCAGTTGCAGGTACTCGGCCGCAGGACCTGCGTACAGCGTCCGGGACAGCCACAGCTCCTCCCACACGTCACTGTCGGCCGGGGCCGCGCCTTTGCCGCCTCCGTCGAGAGCGTCATGGAGGATCGCCAAGAGCAGCCGTGTCAGAGCGAAGTCCTGGGTCGGCAGATCTCCGACCAGCCGACGGATGTCGCGCGCCTGGTCGAACACGTCGAGCAGGGACAGCTCACGCTCGGAGCCGTCGACGAACTGGACGGGCAACCACGGACGATGGGTCAGGTCGAAGGACCGTGCTCCTGATATCGAGAACGCATCCTTGCTCGGCTCCTCGCCCGTCACCAGCAAGCCCTCATCCGGGTCGTAGGCCAGACGCCAACCCGCCAGCCGGGTCGTGCGGTCCTCGTCGAGCGCAAGGATCAGCTCCCCGGCGAGCCAGTGGCTCTCCTTCTCCTGCCACGCGGGGATGTACAGCTCTTCCAGCTCCGTGAGGGCCTGGCGCAGCTTGTCGGGATAGGAGAAGTGGTAGGGCAGCCGCAGACCGCTCGCAGCGGCTGCCCGTGCGGCACGCGCGAACGGCACGGCTTCGGTGGGCAGTTCGAGACCTCCCATGCCCTTGTCCAGCCAGGGCAGGGTGCACAGGGTGCCGTCGACCCGGCGCATCACAACCACGACCTCCAGGCTCTCCCGGCTGTCCCGGACCTGCGCGCGTCCGGCCCTGCTGTCATCCGCATCACCGACCCCTGCGCCGATCCAGCCGATGAGCGGCCTCCCCGCCTTGCGCACCTCGTCCAGCCGGAAGACCTCGGCATGACGCTGCTGCGTGGCGCGGGCTTCGTGGTGGAGGGCCCGTGCGGGACCGACGGTCTGCTCCCAGTAGGGCGGACAGGGTTCGTCATCGCCGTATGCCCGCTGGACGAGAGGGCTGATGTCCTCCGGCAGTCGCACCGGCCGGCCCGGTTTCCCCGGGGCACCGAGGTGCGGGGATAGTACGGCGAGGGACCGCAGCAGCGGATACGCACCGTAGACCGTGCGCGAGCCCCTGACGGGCGTGGGCGCGGGCTCCGTTCGCCAGTCGACGCCCGTAACCAGGCAGCGCGGCTTCCGCAAACGCGGAGGACGTTGCGCCTGCCGCTCCCCGCGCGAGTGACGGTGCAGCCGCCCCATCCGCTGGAGCAACAGGTCGACGGGGCACAGGTCGGTCACCAGCAGGTCGAAGTCCAGGTCCAGCGACTGCTCGGCAACCTGGCTGGCCACGACTACGTGCGCCTCCCGCGGCCGGTGCGGTGACCTGCTGTCACGGTCTGGTGGTCCGAACCGGGTCAGCAGCGAGGCGTCCTTGCGTGCTCGGTCGACATCGATGAAGCGCGCGTGCGCGACGGTGACCTGTTCGGCGCCGAACCTCGCTCTGAGAACGGCGGCAGTATCCGTCACCCGGTCGACCGTGTTGCGGACGACCAAGGCGCACCCGCCGTCCGCGAGTTCCGCTGCCAGACGATCCGCCAGTACGGTCTCGTCGTCTGCCAGGCGCTCCAACACCACGTCGGTCCGGCGCCCGGAGGCGGTGGGAGCTGCCTTCACCGCCTCCGCGGCGGGTGCGACGGCAGTCAGAAGCGGGTAGTCCGTGGCGTCGGCGAGTGTATCGGCGCTACTCCCCGTGTACGCCTCGGCCAACTCCTGCCGCCGCCCGGCCGGAAGTGTCGCCGACAGCACCACGACGGGAACGCGATACGCCCCGAGCCAGGACAGCACCCGGTCGAGATAGGTGTTCATGTATGCGTCGTAGGCATGCACCTCGTCGATGACGACGACCTTTCCGGCCATCGCCAGGTGCCGCAGCGCCACATGTCTGCTCTTGAGGCCGGTCATCAGCAACTGGTCGATCGTCCCGACCGCGAACGAGGCGAGCAGGCCCTTCTTCCGTCCCCGGAGCCACTGGTGCGCGACGAGGTCGGCGGAAGCGGACTTCTCGGCGTCGGCGGGACGTTCGTCGTCGCCGTACGCGTCCACAGCGGCAATGGTGCGATGGCTGTCGCGCGTCAGGGCGGCGTAGTCCTCCTGGAGCGCTGCCTTCGCATGCGCCAGCAGGATCGAATGCCGCCCCGAATGCCGCTCGGGCGAGGGCTCCCGTGCAGTGGACGACGTGAGTGCCGAAAGCCGGTCGAGCCAGTCCAGGAGCCGCGGGAACATGGCGTTGCTGGTCGCCATCGTCGGCAGGGCCACGTAGCACCCGCCGGCGCCCGAGCGAGCCGCGAACACCTCCGCCACCGCGAGGGCCGCCTCGGTCTTCCCCTCCCCCATGGGCGCCTCGATGATCAACATCCCGGGTTGTTCCATGCCCCGGGCCATCGCGAGGGCCTGCTCCTGCACCGGCCGCACCACGGCACCAGGTGGCAGCTCGAAGCGCGCGGCGAACAACTCCGCTGCCTGGCCGAGCGGTTCGGCCGGTGACCACGGCGCGGGCAACCTCAGTCCCCGCCACGCCGCGGCCACCCGCTCGGTGTCGCTCCGGGGATGCTCTTCGGGAAAGTACGGGAAGAGATCCGGGTTGCTGGCGATCCAGTCGCACACGATGACGGTCGCTGTCAGCAGCACTTGGACCGGCTGGGGCAGCTTCACCCCTCGCCAGTGAGCGAGCCGGTCGTCCACCCCGAAAACGTCGGCGCACGCATCCAGTAGTTCGTTCTGCACACGCTGCCAGGCGGCCTCCGCGGGACCCGGTGTCCGCAGCAGTTCGGGATGCGCCTCAAGGTTGTGGATCTGCATGTGGTCCGGTGGTACGCCGTGGTGGCCGCCAGCCATCACAGCGAACTGGGTGGAAGCCCTGCGGGTCCAACCGCGCCGTTCCTCCAGCCACTCCTGCAGCAACACCTGCCCAGCCAGCCCGTGCGGCGCCATCCCGCGGTCGTCGCCGAACTGCTTGCGCGTGGGCATACCGAGGCCGGCTGCGCTCATCACATCAGCCAGATCGTCCACTTGGCACGCGAACGCGGGCGTGGCCTTCCCAATGTCATGAGTCCCCGCCAGCCACACGCACAACCGCCGGCCATCGGCATCCCCTTCGGGAAGCGGCTCCGCGACGAGTTCTTTCACGTTGCGCGGCAGCCAGTGATCCCACAGCAACCCGGCGACAGCAGCACTGTCCGCCATATGGCGCCACAGTGGTAGCCACTTCGCGGTGGCCCGGTCGTGCTTGGCCCACACGGTACGGGCGGCGCCGGCCAAGCGGTCGCCCAGGTTTGCCGACTGGTTCCTTTCGTCACGCACAGCGGTTATTCAACAGGAGCTTGGATGCCTTCACGGACCACAGGACACAGTTGATCAATATCTGTCTCTTGCGATCAGAATCCACCATTCCAGCAGGGTGATCCGTCTCTTATCAACGGAGCAACGCACTCACCAAGGCAAGGTCACCAAGGCAAGGTCACCAAGGAAGGTTCACCAAGGTTGAACGATCGCCCACTTCACACAGCACACGGCGTCAAAGCTCCGGGAGGAGCTGCCGTATAGTTCAGATAGACACCTGCTTCCCGTCTTCACGGGACACCTCGCCCGGCCAAAACATGCGCACCATCGAAAGCTGGCAGGTGCGGATAGTAAGCCGGTACGAAAAACTGGGTTCGCCATTCCGGAGCACAGCCGGATGACCCCATGGAAGGCGCCATACGTCAACGCCAGCCGCTCCCCGCCTCTGCGGGGATGCAGGCGTAAAGCAACATGGAAGGCGTGATGCGACCACGCGCGTGTCACCTCCCCGCGTGCCGCCACGACCGGATACCGTCGAGCAATGACATCCCGAACTCAACCCGTCAACAGGCGCCATACTCCCTCCACTCAGGGGACGAGGGCCTCTCGATTACTTCAGGTTCAGCCATCCCCGCCTCTTGATTGCACCTGCCGCACACCAGTCCGTATGCGAATTTATCGTGGAGGGATCTTGTACGCTAATTCCATGAACGCCTTCATGGCCGTTCTCTTCTGCATCGTCATCGGCTGCACGACCATCGCCGTCGTGACGATTCAACGCGTCGACTCGGCAGCAATCCCCGATGTGCTGCGCGAATTGACCACTCTGCTGAGTATCCTGCTGGGCCGCCACCCCCACCAGTAGAGACCATCATCGCGCCAACCTCTGGGGGTGCGGCTGCCCGCTCCGTACGGGACCGTCTCGACCCGAGACGCGGGTCCATCCCCGCAGGCGCGAGGGAGCGGTCGTCGACCGGGGTGGCGCCGGGCGAGTAGCTGGGCTCATCCCCGCACGCGCGGGGAGCGGTTGGTCTGCCTCAAGACTTGGTTGCGCTTGACGGGCTCATCCCCGCACGCGCGGGGAGCGGTCGTCGGCTTGCTGATTGAGGGCTTCGTTGGCGGGCTCATCCCCGCACGCGCGGGGAGCGGTTCCCGTAGTACTTCGCGGTCCAGCTCGGGATGGGCTCATCCCCGCACGCGCGGGGAGCGGTCCCAGTCCGCGCCACGCCCGGGTCCCTGGTTGGGCTCATCCCCGCACGCGCGGGGAGCGGTCCCAGTCCGCGCCACGCCCGGGTCCCTGGTTGGGCTCATCCCCGCACGCGCGGGGAGCGGTCATCGAGATGTTCTCTTCTCTCGGGGATGTCGGGCTCATCCCCGCACGCGCGGGGAGCGGGGACTTGTCGTACGTGTGCGTCTCGATCGGCTGGGCTCATCCCCGCACGCGCGGGGAGCGGGCGATGTAGATCGGGTCGCCGACGGACTCGCCGGGCTCATCCCCGCACGCGCGGGGAGCGGGATCAGGAGACCCGCCGGGGCCTCCCGCGCACGGGCTCATCCCCGCACGCGCGGGGAGCGGCACCCCTCACCTGCGGAGATGCTCCACATGACGGGCTCATCCCCGCACGCACGGGGAGCGGAATTCAGCCCAATTACTCATCTTTGGCACGCTGGGCTCATCCCCGCACGCGCGGGGAGCGGACTCCGTGAGCTGCACTTTTATCAAGGGGCAACGCTTGTTTCAGCAAGGATCAGAGAAAAGGGCATACGCAATAAAAACGGGCATGTTGTTTGCCAGAGACATCCCCACACCACAGGCTACGCCTTCACACCTCGGCGTCCCAGGTAAGGCCCGCCACGGGATCCACCCACAGACGGCCCGGCAAGGGTGGTCGCGCTCCCTTGCTTCGAGTTGAGACTGAACCGCGAGCGAGCAGAAGCGCTCCGCTCCTTCGCGAGGGCACACCGCCCCGTGGCCCCACACTCGAAGCCGCACGCCCTACCGACTGAGGGGCACTCGAACCGGCCCTCGCAGTTACTCTCCGCGACCCAGCCCCATCCCAGCCCTCCAGGGCGGTACACGAGGGTCAGAAGCGGTCAATCCAACCGGCTCCCGTACACCTCGCGGACACACGTAATCCCTGGTCAGGGCACTGTCGCGCTCCGGAGCGCCGTTGATTCCCAAGCTCAGAGCGCGAGTTCGATTCTCGTCACCCGCTCCATGACCGGCCCCCCGGTCAACACCCCGGGGGTTGTTTGTTTTCTCAGTCAATTCGAAGACCGCGCGCCACTTGTGCACCACATCTGGCGGCCAATCGGTGCAATGACGCGAGTCTGGGAGACCTGCCGAGTTTCCGTTGGAGCGCGTCCTTGAATCCGGAGATCCGCTTCGGCGGGACGTGCGCCATACCTTCGGCCCGCTCCGAAATCACTGAACGTCGCGGCTGTTGATCGCCGTACCAGCCCACCGCCGAGCGGACAGCACCGAGCATCCCATGTGGCGGTTCGGCGGTTCGGGAGCTGACGTCACGTCGTTTCGGCCCCACGACGATCGGTCCATCCAGCGTCAGGTCCGGCGCACCGTATCCGCACGACGTGGGCCGCCGTCGGCCACGTCAGGCCCGTCCACGCGCACGCGGGCGTCGCGTGCTGGTAGATCATGGCCCGCCTTCGCCGAGGACCGGTGGGCTCGGACAATGTCGTCCTTCTACGTGCCGTCCAGCTGGGTGACGATGGTGCCCCGGGCGGTCGCTGCGGGCACCGCCTCGCCGGCCGGTGTGCGGCCTGCTCACAGGTGGGCGTCCAGGAATTCCTGGAGCGCTGTCATGGACATCGGGCCGCCCCCGGCCGCCCTCGCCTCGCCCCGATCGATCAGCACGAAGGAAGGTGCGCCCGTGACGCCGTACCGCCGTACGGGGCCGGGGCACCGTGCGATGTCGGCCCGTACGGCGATCAGTCGGCCCTGGTAGACGTCGGCCGCCTCCCGCACCAGGGCGTCCATTTCCTTGCATGCTGCCGCGGCCTTGGGCCACACCCCGTAGAAGTACGCGAGCACCGGCACATCCGCCCTCGCCAGGATGAACTCGAACTCGGCTTCCTCATGCGGCCGTTGGACTCTGTTCGTCATCGGCACTCCTTGACGCTCCACCCGGTGCGAGGCAGTACGTGCCTCCTTGTGTCTCCCGACCGCGACGGCCGTACCGCCCGTCAGCGGGCCCTGCGCGCTCGGGCGGCCTTGCGGGCCTCCGCCATCGTGCGTGCCTCCGCGGCCTTGCGGGATTCCTTCGGCGGGCGGCCCGCGCGGGTGCCCAGCCCCCGGAACGCCGCGTTGCCGGTCTTCGACCCGTCCTGCACCGGCGGGCGCTTCGCGCCCGTGATGCTGGTCAGCCTCTCCTCGCCGGAGCGCACCTGAGCGACCGTGGGCCGGATCCCGGCATCCGACATCATCCGGTTCACGTCCCGGCGCTGGCCGGGCGTGACCAGCGTGACCACGCTGCCGGACTCCCCGGCACGCGCGGTGCGCCCGCCGCGGTGGAGGTAGTCCTTGGGGTCGGAGGGCGGATCCACGTTGACGACAAGGTCCAGGTGCTCGACGTCGATGCCACGGGCAGCGACGTTGGTGGCCACCAGCACCGTGATCTCCCCGTCCTTGAACTGGGCCAGCGTGTGCGTGCGCTGCGGCTGCGACTTCCCACTGTGCAGCGCACCCGCCTTTATGCCGCTGCTCCGCAAGTGGCGGGTGAACTGGTCCACACCGTGCTTGGTGTCCAGGAACATCAGCACCCGCCCGTCCCGAGCCGCGATCTCGGTGGCTGTCACGTACTTGTCGGCGGGATGGACGTTCAGTACGTGGTGCTCCATCGTCGCGACCGAGCCCTCCGCCCGATCGACCGCGGCGAACACCGGCTCACTCAGATATTGCCTGACCAGCTGATCGACGTTGCGGTCGAGCGTCGCGGAGAACAGCATCCGCTGCCCGCCGGGGGGCGTCCGGTCCAGGGCCTCCGAGACCTGCGGCAGGAAACCCAGGTCGCACATCTGGTCCGCCTCGTCGAGCACCGCGATCCGCACCCGGTCCAGGTGACAGTCCCGCCGGGCGACGAGATCGGCCAGCCGTCCCGGCGTCGCCACCACCACCTCGGCACCCGCCCGGAGCGCCGCCACCTGCCGACTGATCGCCAGCCCGCCGACGACAGTCACCGAGCGTAGCCCGAGGGCCTCCGCGTAGGGAGCCAGTGCCTCGCTCACCTGTTGCGCGAGTTCCCTTGTCGGCACCAGAACCAGTGCGAGAGGGCGCTTCGGGTCGGCGCGCCGACCCGCCGTACGCGCGAGGAGCGCAAGCCCGAAGGCGAGGGTCTTCCCCGAGCCGGTCCGCGCGCGGCCGAGGACATCACGGCCGGCCAGCGCACTCGGCAGGGTGGCCGCCTGGATCGGGAATGGCTCCCGTATCCCGAGCCCCGCCAGCACCCCCATCAGCTCGACCGGCAGTTCCAGCTCCGCGAAGGAGCCGGCCGGTGGGAGGCCAGGCTCCCGTGTCCCCGGCACCGAGACCTCGCCTCGCAGGGCCCTCCCCTGGTCGGGTCCGCCGGGTCCGCCGGGTCCGTCGGGTCCGCTGGGTCCGCCGGGTCCGGAGCGACCGGAGGACGACTGTTTCGCCTTCATTGGGGGTTCCTCGTTTCGGCGCCCTGAACGGACCTGGGCCCGTGCCTTGTCCGGCACGGGCCCAGGCTCTCCGCAAGCGTGCCCCAACCTTACCAGCGCGGGCCTCGGGCCGGTCGTCCCGCGGCCCGGCCGGGCGCCCGCCCCGGGGATTGTCACGCGCTGAAGGCCAGTGAGCCCCTCGGCATCCGGGATGCTCCTGCCGAGCGGTACGAGGGTTCCTGCCGTAGGTGGCCGGACGCTGGACGTGACTGACCTCGCAGCGAGAGGCAGGGGCAGCCGAGGGCGCCGGGCAAGCAGGCAAGCAGGCGACGGCACCGCACAGAGCCGACGCACCACTGTCGCAGGGCCGCACCGTACGGGCAGGGCCAGGGCCTCGACGCACGGTCCGGGCCCGCTGCCGTACCGGGGTCTGCGACCGTACCGAACGAGGCGGCCCCCACTCAGCTCTCGGCCGACCACCGGCGTCTCCGCCGACCACCCGGGGATGCGCGTGTCACTACGTGCCCGTCAGGACGGTGAACAGCGGAAAGCCGGGCCCGAACGAAGCCACTGCGGCACGCTCCCAGGGCCGCGTTTCCCAGGCCGGAGGCGGCCAAGCCTGCGCGGTACTGGGTGATTCCCCAGCTCAGAGCGCGAGTTCGATCCTCGTCACCCGCTCCACACCAAGCCCTCAGGTCAATGGCCCGGGGGCTTTCCTGTCGCAGCCACCGCCGCAGGGTTGCGGGACCTCGCTGGGCGGCCGGTGGGCTGGCGGGCTCGTGGATGCCGCACGCGCCCGGACGCGGCGGCGCGGGGGGAGCGGCCGGGGCCTGTCCCGATTGACCTTAAGCGCTTAGGCTACGCTGGAATCCCCTGTGACCCGGCGAGGAGGAGTCCGCATGCGCACGACGTTGGACCTGGCAGGACGTTGGACGTGGACAGTCGTTGCCGACGGCCTGACTCCGGTGCCGGAAGCGGCCGTCCCGCTCGTCGGCCGGGCCATCGACGCGCGGGTTCCGGGGGCGATCCACCTCGACCTGCTGGCAGCGGGCCTCATTCCCGATCCCTTCGTCGACCAGAACGAGGACGACGTCTCGTGGGTGTCGAGGTGCGACTGGGGACTCAGCCGTACGTTCGCCGCCGCCGTCGGCGCGGAGCGGATCGACCTCGTCCTCGACGGTGTCGACACCGTCGCGTCCGTCGCGGTCAACGGGCGGACGGTCGGAAGCACCCGGAACATGCACCGTTCCTACCGGTTCGACATCACAGCGGTCGCGGCCGAGACGAACGCCGTCGATGTCCGGTTCACGTCCGCGTACACCGAGGCGGAGCAGTGGGAGCGCGCGCTCGGAGCGCGGCCCAGCGCCTATCCGCAGCCCTTCGCGTTCATCCGGAAGATGGCGAGCGGCTTCGGCTGGGACTGGGGACCGACCCTCCCGGGGTGCGGGCTGTGGCGTGACGTCACGGTGGAGACGTGGAGCACGGCGCGGATCGCCGCGGTCCGTCCCCTGGTCGACGTGTTCAAGGACACCGGCATCCTCACCGCCCACATCGACATCGAGCGAACGGTCTCGGGGGCGGCACTCCCGTTGCACCTGGAGGTCGAGATCGCCGGGCAGGCCGTCCACGCCGAGGTCCAGCCGGGCGAGGACTCCGCGACCGTCGTCGTCGCCGTTCCCGGCGTACGGCGGTGGTACCCGCGAGGGCTCGGCGCACCACACCTGTATCCGGTCGAGGTCTCGCTCCGGTCCGGGAAGGAGCGGCTCGACGAGCACCGCACACGGGTCGGCTTCCGGACCGTCGCCGTCGACCGGGAGCCCGACACCCACGGCACCCCGTTCGTCGTGACGGTGAACGAACGCCCCCTGTTCGTCAAGGGCGTGAACTGGATCCCCGAGAGCGTCTTCCCCGGGGCGGTCACCGCCGAGCGCGTCCGGACCCGTCTGGAGCAGGCCGCCGACGCGAACGTCAACCTCGTCCGCGTATGGGGCGGAGGGGTCTACGAGAGCGACGCGTTCTACGCGGCGTGCGACGAGTTGGGCCTGCTCGTGTGGCAGGACTTCCTCTTCGCGTGCGCCGCCTACCCCGAGGAGGAGCCGATCCGCTCCGAGGTGCTCGCCGAGGCCCGCGAGAACATCGTGCGGCTCAGCTCCCATCCCAGCCTCGCCCTCTGGAACGGGAACAACGAGAACCTCTGGATGCGCCTCGACAAGGACTGGGCGGCGCAGCCGGGAGGTGAGCTGACCTGGGGCGAGCGGTACTACCTCGAATGGCTCCCGGACCTCGTCCGTGAACTCGACCCCACCCGCCCCTACACGGAGGGGAGCCCCTGGTCGGGCAGTTGGGCGTACGAGCCGAACGACACCGACCACCAGACGTTCCACTCCTGGGACGCCTGGAACGAGGACGACTACGCGGTCTACCGGGACAGCTCTCCGCGCTTCGTGTCCGAGTTCGGCTGGCAGGGCGCGGCGGCCTGGCGAACGCTCCGGGACGCGATCACCAACCGTGAGCTGCGTGTCGACGCCGAGAACGTGCGCCACCATCAGAAGGCCATCGACGGGCACGCGAAGCTCGCGCGCAACCTCGCCCGGCACCTCCCGCCGACGGAGGACTTCGACCGGTGGCACCTGCAGACGCAGTGGATGCAGGTCGAGGCGGTCCGCACCGGCGTGCTGCACTGGCGCGCGAGCTGGCCGCGGACCACGGGCACCATCGTGTGGCAGCTCAACGACCTCTGGCCCGTCACCTCGTGGTCGGCGATCGACAGCGCCGGACGCCGCAAGCCGCTCTACTTCGCCCTGCGCGACATGTACGCGCCGCGGGTCGTGTCCATCGAGCCGTGTGACGGCGCGTCACAGCTGTGCGTCGTCAACGACGACGACGAGGCGTGGGACACGACGGCGCACCTCGCCCGGCGGCGTCTCGACGGCGAGCCCGTCGCGGAGCGGTCGTACGCGCTCTCGGTTCCGCCGCGTTCGGTGACGCGCGTCCCGCTGCCGTCGGCTGTCGCCGAGTCGCCGGATCCGGGCGCCGAGTTCCTCCTCGCGACGGTCGACGACGCGCGGGCCTTCTGGCACTTCGCCGCGCCGGGGGACGCGCGGCTCGGCGGAACGCCGCTGGAGGTCACGGTCACCGCCGTCACGGGCGGGCTGGACATCGGTGTCCGCTCGCGTCACCTCGCGCGCGATGTGCTCGTCCAGCCGGACCGGATCCATCCCGGGGCGACGGTCGACCGTGGCTTCACCACCGTGCTGCCCGGGGAGACGGAGATCTTCCGGGTCCGCGCGCCGGAGCCGCTCGACGCCGCCTCGCCACAGGCGGCCTTCGTCGTCGCCTCGCTGAGGGATATCATCGGTTCCGACTGACGGGAGCTGGCATCGGTGATGACGAGCGCTCCACAGACCCGGCGGGTCACCATCGCGGACGTCGCGCGCGAGGCGCGGACGTCGACCGCGAGCGTCTCCTATGCTCTCAACGGCCGGTCCGGTGTGTCGTCGGCCACGCGCGAACGGGTTCTCGAAGTGGCGGCCCGGCTCGGCTGGTCGCCGGCGAGCGCCGCCCGCACGCTGGCGGGCGCGGGCGCGGACACGATCGGTCTGGTGCTCGCCAAGGACCCTCGTGATCTCTCCGTCGAGCCGTTCTACATGCAGTTCATCGCCGGGGTGGAGGCGACGCTCGCGTCTCGTTCGATGGGACTCCTGCTGGAGGTCGTGCCCGACGCGGGCGCCGAGGCCGACGCGATCCGGCGCTGGCACATGTCGCGTCGTGTCGACGGCGTCCTGCTCACCGATCTGCTCCCGGATGATCCCCGTATCTCCGTCGTGTCGCAGGCCGGCCTGCCCGCGGTCGTCGTCGGCGACCCGAGCGTCGCGGCCGGACTGACGACGGTGTGGACGAACGACGCCGAGGCGACGCGGCAGGCAGTCGAGCATCTCGCGGCCCTCGGCCATCGACGCGTCACCCGTGTCGCGGCCCCCCGCCGCTATGCGTACACGGCCATCCGCGACGACGCGTTCGAGCAGGCCGCCCGCGCCGCGGGCCTCGAACACGACATCGTGCGCACCGACCTCTCGCAGGATTCCGGTGCGGCGGCCGCGCGTACCGTGCTGTCGTCGCCCCGGGCGCCGACGGGTCTGCTGTTCGACAACGACGTCATGGCGGTCGTGGCGCTGACCACCGCACACGAACTGGGTCTCGCGGTCCCCGGCGACGTCTCCATCATCGCGTGGGACGACTCGCTGCTCTGCCGTCTCGTGACACCGGGGCTGACGGCGCTCGGCCACGATGTCGTCGCCCTCGGCGCCCATGCCGCGCGCCGGCTTCTCGACGTCATCGACGGTGCGGCCCCGTCCACTCATCAGGACGCGACCCCGACGTTGCGGTGCAGAGCCTCGACCGGTCGTGCGCCGGTCGAGGTCTGACCTTCGCGGCGCGCTACCAGCGGAGCGCGGGATCCCACCGCAGCTGCGCGCCTCCGCGTTCGAGGTCGCGCTGGAAGTCGCCGAGCCGGTGCGCGTCGGAGCGCACCGCGGACGGCTCCAGGCCGTGGTCGAGGCAGTACGAGGCGAGGGCTCCCACGGCCTCGCCGATGGACCACTCGACGGGCTGCAGCCGGTAACTGCCGTTCGAGATGTGCGTGGTGCCGATGTTCTTCGCGGCGGGGAGAAGGTTCCGTACGCGCTGCGGCAGGAGGGCACCGAGCGGGATCTCGAAGGGCTCCGGCAGGCCGCCGCCACCCGCGCTGCCCCCGGTCGTGGCGTGCCGGTCGATCCAGTAGTAGTGACCGACGCCCACGGTGTCCGGGTAGCGCTCGGCGCCCCGGCCGTCGCGGAGATCCCGGTCGAAGTCCTGTTCGAGGATCGTGCGCTCCGCTCGGATGCGGCGTGACTCCCGGAAGTACGGCGTCATGGCGAACCCGTCCGACGTCCCGGTGACGCGCGGCGCGAGGCGCAGTCCTGGCCAGCCGACGCCGCCGTCGGGTCGCGGAGCCTCCGTCTGCAGCCAGTAGAGCAGCGACCGGCTCAGCGCCTTCGACCGGTCCCAGTGGACCGCCGCGTCGTCGCTGCCGAACACCGTACCGCCGGCGTAGTCGTTCATCGGCCAGTTCACGATGACGATGTCACTCTCGTACGCGCCGTCCTCGAACTGGCGCCGCGCCGCGACGCGGCGGTAGTTCCACAGCTCGGGGGCTCCGCCCATGTTGCGGTGGTCCACGTCGATGGCGAACGGGTCGTCGTCGTCGTTCACGCGCAGCGTGTACTCCCTGGAGATCGATCCGTCGTGGGCGGCACGGCGGAACCCGAGTATCTTCTCGCCGTCGAGCTGCGGCGGTCGCCACTCGCGGAAGAAGCCGTAGTCGTCGGGCCGGTCGATGGTGTGGTCCTGGCCGGCGAGGTGCTCGACCGCGAAGCACCAGGTGACGCTCTGCATGTCGAGGGGATCAGCGGTCTCGGGCGCGCCGGGCTCACCGGTCTCGCCGCGGGACTCGCGGCCGGTGACGAACTCGACTCCACCGAGTTCCAGGAGGTCGCCCAGCTCGGTCGCGTCCAGCACGAACGGCGCGCGGAGGTCGTGCGCCTCCCCCGCGCGGTCGCGCACCGTCACCGCGGTGACGCGGTCGCCGTCGGTGTGGACGGCGACGGGGGACGTCTCCAGCATGAGTGTGAGCCGTCCGGACGCCTCGTACGGGCGCAGCATGCTGTGGATCACCGCGAGGATGACCTTCGGCTCGACGCTGAGCGGACTGACCCACGCCGCGCCGGGGTTGAGGTGCTGGTCGGTTCTCGCGGCCGCGGTGAGCGGGTAGTAGGTGCGGTAGTGCTCGCGGACGAGTTCGCGGAACTGGGCGTAGCTGCGGTTGCGGCCGGTCGTCTCGATGCGTCGGTGCTCGTCGCTGGGCACCAGTTGGGCCGTCAGCTGTCCGCCCAGCCACGGTGTCCGCTCGGTCATGAGCACCGATCTGCCGCGGCGCAGAGCCGCGAGGGCGGCGGAGACGCCGCCGACGCCGCCGCCGACGATGAGAAGGTCTGCTTGCTGTCCTGTCACGGGAGAACACCTTTCTTTCCCGAGAACTCTCGGTAAGTTTCCCGATCATACTGAAGTGAAATCTCTCAAGGCGACGCCGTTCGCCGTAGACTTCCAGGACTCGAAGTGATCGAAGGGATACTCATGCGTGACAAGGAGCGTCGACCGTCGCTCGCCGAGGTGGCGGGCGAGGCGGGTGTTTCGGTCTCCACCGTCTCGAAGGTCGTGAACGGGGCGCCGGACGTCGCCGACGACACCCGTGTGCGGGTGGAGTCCGTGTTGCGCGACAAGCAGTACCTGTCGCCGAAACAGCGCTCCCGGCGCGATCTGGCGACGGTGGTGGTCGTGCTCGCGAGTTCGAGCATGTCGTCGCCGCTGACCGTGGAGATCCTGCGCGGCACCATGCGCGCGGCCCACGAGACCGGGCTTGAGCTGGTCCTTCTCGACCTTCCCGACGGAGCGCCGGCCGCGGGGTGGATCGAGCGGACGAAGCGGAACGGGCCGGTGGCCGTGATCGCGGTGAAATCCCGGCTGAGGACGGAGGAGCGGGCGAAGCTCGCCAAGAACGGGGTCCCGCTCGTCGAGGTCGACACCTACCGGTTGCCCGACAGCGACTCGTACTCCGTCGGCGCGACGAACTTCGCGGGCGGCATGGCGGCCACCCAGCACCTGCTGTCGCTCGGGCACCGGCGCATCGGTTTTCTCGGCGGCGTGTCCGACACACAGGCGTCGATCGCGCGCAAGCACGGCCACCTGGCCGCGCTCGCCTCCGCGGGGATCCAGCCCGGCGCCGACATCGTCGAGGAGGGGGATTTCACGTACGAATCGGGGCTGCGGGCCGCGGAGTCCCTCCTGGACCGGCCTGACCGGGTCACGGCGATCTTCGCGGCGAGTGACGCGCAGGCGGCCGGAGTGCTGGAAGCCGCGCGACGTGCAGGGATGTCCGTCCCGCGCGACCTCAGCGTCATCGGGTTCGACGATCAACCCGTCGCGCGGATGACGGCGCCGCGGCTGACGACCATCAGGCAGCCGTCGGAGGCGATGGGGTCGTACGCGGTGGACGTCGCGCACAAGCTGCTGCTCGGCGGAGCGCCTCCCGTCTATCACACCGATCTTGCGACCGAGCTGATCGTGCGGGACTCGACAGCGGTTCCACAAGTTCTCGAAAATATGGCTTGATTTTCTCGGTAGCGCTGGTACTTTACTTTCCGCGGAGCGCTACGGCGCGGAATGAGTACGAAGGAGTACTTCATGCGAGCTACCCGATCCCGAAGAGCCGCCATCGCGCTCACCGGAGTTCTGGCCCTGTGCCTCAGCGCATGCGGCGGCGGCGACACCGGCGAGTCAGGTCCGGCCGACCTGAAGATGGCGCTCTGGTCGTCCAACAAGGATCACCTGGCGTTGCTGAAGAAGGTCGGCGACGCCTATGTCGCGGAGCACCGTGACGAGGTCGCGTCGATCACGTTCGAGCCCGTCACGAACCCGGACTACATCGCCGGGCTGACGACGCAGATCGCCGGTGGCGACGTTCCCGACCTGGCCTGGATCCCCGAGGCGAGCGGCCCCGAGTTCGTCGACGCGGGCGTCCTGCACGACGTTGGCTCCACGCTGAAGGGCGCCGACGGCTACGACCTCGACGACATCCTCCCCGCCGCGCTCGCTCCGTGGCAGGACGAGAAGGGCGGCGTCTACGCGTACCCGTTCTCCAACTCGCCGTTCGCCCTCTACGTCAACGAAGACCTCCTGAAGGCCGCCGGCCAGCCCGATGTGGCAGCACTGGTCGGGACCCCGGACTACACGTGGAAGACGATCGCCGACATCGCCGCGGCGACGAACAGCAAGACCAAGGCCGTGGGGTTGAACGTCCCGACGTTCAACCCCACGAACTGGAGCGCGGTGACCATGCTCGGCAGCGCATGGGGTGCCGCCCCGTGGTCCGAGGACGGCTCGACGTGCGCGTTCACGTCACCGGAGATGATCGACTACCTCACCTGGTACCAGAAACAGATGAGCCGCGGCGCCATCCCCGCCATCTCCGGAAAAGCGGAGCCCGCGGCGTTCGCGAGCGGCGACGTGGCCTTCAGCGTCGCGCAGCTCAGTCAGTCGGGGAGCCTCGACTCCAGCTTCACGTGGTCGTTCCTCCCCCTCCCGGCAGGGCCGAAGGGCTACCACCCCATCGTCGGACAGGCGGGGGTGAGCGTGCTCGAACGCGGCGGCCACAAGGAGCAGGCGGCCGCGTTCCTCGCCCACCTGACGAACCCCACCAACGCCGAACTCCTCGCGCAGTTCTTCCCGCCGCCCCGTAAGTCGCTCCTCAACGTGAAGACGCTCTCCCAGGCCGCGCCGAAGCTCTCGCCCGAGGCGATCCAGTCGGCGATCATCGACGTGGTCCCCGAAGCGTCGGTGAAGCCGCAGCACCCGGTGCTCTCGCAGTTCTCCGACAAGGTCCGCGCGGGCCTCGACTCGGTGTGGTCGGGAGGCGACGTGAAAGCCGCCGTCACCGGCATATGCGAACAGATCTCGCCGACGCTCAAGGGCTGACCCCAGTGACCGCACACACCTCCGCGGCGAACGACCGAAGAGTCGTGCCGAAGCCGCGCCCCCGTCCTGACCGGGGCCGCTGGCTCGGTGTGGCCTTCGTCGCGCCCCAGGTCCTCGGCGTCATCATCCTCGGCGTCGTCCCCTTCCTCTTCGTCATCTGGTACAGCTTCAACGAGTGGCGGCCCCTCACCGGGGAGAGGGAGTTCACCGGACTCGACAACTACTCCCGCCTCTTCGCTGATCCGACCTTCTCCGCGTCGGTCGTCGCGAGTCTGCTCTTCAGCGTGGGCGTCCTCGTGCTGAACCTCGTGATCGCCATCAGCCTCGCCGTCCTCCTCAACCGGCGGATGAGGGGCATCACCGCGTTCCGCACGATCTTCTTCTCACCCGTCGTGGTGTCCGTGGTCGCCTGGTCCGTGACCTGGGGCTTCCTCCTCGCGCCCGACGGAGGCATCAACGGCGCGCTCCAGCTCCTCGGCATCGACGGGACCAGCTGGCTCGCCGACTCCTCGACCGCGCTCCTCTCCCTCGTCGTCGTGCAGGTGTTCAAGGGCGTCGGCATGAACATGGTGCTCTTCCTCGCCGCGCTCCAGAGCGTCCCGGAGGAGATCCGGGAGGCCGCGCAGCTGGACGGCGCGTCGCCGTGGAGATCGTTCTGGTCGATCACGGTCCCGATGATCGCGCCGACCATCCTCCTCACCGGGATCCTCACCACCATCGGCTCGCTTGAGGTGTTCGCGCCCGTGCAGCTGCTCACCGACGGCGGGCCGGGGAACGCCACGAACGTCCTGCCGTTCTTCCTCTACCGCACGGCGTTCGTCAGCCAGCAGTTCGGATACGCCAGCGCCATCGGCGTCGTGCTCTTCGCCATCATCCTGGCGCTGACGATGCTGCAGTGGACCACCCGCCGGAAGTGGGTACACGATGAGGTCTGATGCGTCGAGCGCGGCACGCGCCCGCTCACGGGTGACGACCGTCACGCTGTACGTGCTGCTCGTGGCCGCGTCCATCCCGTTCCTCTATCCGACGCTGTGGATGTTCTTCTCGTCGTTCAAGCCGGCGAACGAGATCTTCCTCCAGCCTCCTACCCTGCTGCCCAAGGAATGGACGCTGGACGGAATCGCCCAGGTGTTCACCGCGCAGCCGTTCCTGCGGCAGTACGGCAACTCGATGTACATCGCGGTGGTCGTCACCGTGGCGTCGATCCTGCTGTCGGCGATGGCGGGCTACGCCTTCGCCCGTATCCGCTTCCCTTTGCGCAACGCGGTGTTCACGCTCATGCTCGCGGCGATGATGGTGCCGACCGAGGTGACGATCATCCCGATCTTCACGGCGGTCAAGGCGATGGGGCTCACCAACACGCACTGGCCGCTCATCATCCTGCCGATCTTCGGGCCCACGGCGGTCGTCTCCGTGTTCATCTTCCGGCAGCACTTCCTCAGCTTCCCGAAGGAGTACGAGGAGGCCGCGCGGCTGGACGGCGTGACACGTGCCGGGGTGTTCTTCCGGATCGCCCTCCCGCTGGCGACGCCGGCGATCGCGGCGGTCGGGATCATGGCGTTCCTGCGCTCGTTCAACATGTACTTCGAGGCGCTCATCTTCCTGCGGACCCCCGAGAACTTCACGCTCGGGCTCGCGATCACGCGCTATCAGGACTTCTACGGCGAGCAGATGTGGAACACGCAGCTCGGCGCGGCGTCGCTGACCGTCGTCCCGATCCTCGTGGTGTTCCTCATCGCGCAGAAGCAGTTCGTCCAGGGCCTCGCCCAGACGGGGCTCAAGGGCTGAGCCGCCCCACCACAGCGACGCCCCACCACACCGACGCCCCACCACACCGACGCCCCACCACAGCGACGACGCGGACCGGACGCCGCCGCTGACCTCATCGCCCCGGTCGCACGACGAAGGAGTCGAGATGACGCATGAGGATCAGACACGCCCACCGATGCTGCCGGCGCTCAGCCGACGGAACTTCCTGGTCGGCGTCGGCACCGCGGCGGCGGTGCTCGGCATAGGGAGCGCGGGAGCGGCGCCCGCGCTGGCGACCTCGGACGGCACCGTGCTGCCGCTCGTCGCCCCGCTCCCGGCCGGGCAGCCGGTGCGGACCCGGTTCGCGCCCAACGAGCAGGTACTGGCCGCGTACTTGATGATCGTCGCTCCGCTCGCCAACAGCGTCCGGGACGTCGCGCCGAACTACGGGTGGATGGAGGACGGCTGGCAGCGCACGCCCAACCAGCCGTACAACTCCCGGATCATGGAGCACGTCGCCACCCTCTCGTGGTTCTATGCCAACGACCGGCCGTGGAACCCGTACTACCGCGACCCCGCGCTCCTCGCGCGCCTGGACGCCGCCCTCGGCCACTACCTCTCCCTGCAGCACGCCGACGGATCGTACCCGGAGTACGCGCCGACCGAGCATCACCTCTCCCCGACCGGGTTCGGCACCGTCGCGCTCGCCGCCGTCCTCCGGGACCTCCGCGCGGCCGGTGAGCTGTACGACCGACGGCTCCGGATCCGCGACGCCATCCGCGCCAGCTCCGCGTGGCTCGTCGACACCTCACGTCCGCACTGGAACCGCCCGGTCCAGTACGCCAACCAGGTCGTCGCGGGGCTCTCCGGCGTGGTCGAAGCGGCGCACATCCTCGGCGAACCGGCCGTCAGCGCCTCCGTACCGAACCGGCTGCAGATCATCCTCAAGGACGGACAGGCGCCCGCCGGGTTCTTCCACGAGCCCGTCGCACCGGACGCCGGGTACAACTTCGACGTGATGCTCCCCGATCTCGGCGCGCTGTACAAGCGGCTGCCGGACCCGGCGATCATCCAGCTGGCCGAGCGGTTCGCCGCCTGGTTCGGCTACATCGTCGTCATGGAACCCGGCCGCGACGAGGGCTTCATCCTCTCCGGGACGAGCGCGCGCAACATCGTCGCGACGTTCGTCACCACCCCGGTGGACGACCTGGACCGCAGCGCGCTCGCGCGGACCCTGGTGCCCCATGTGCCCGCGCTGGGCGCGTTCTTCGCCAGCGCGGAGGAGAAGACACAGGCGCGCGACGCCTGGAGCGCCTCCACGGCGCCGGTCTCCCCCCGGCAGAAGCAGGACTCGTCGCCGCGGCTGCACATGCACGTCCCGCAGGCCCCGCCCGGGATCCCCGGAGCCCAGCGCGACGCGCGGGTCGCCGCGCTGCGCTATCTGCGCGAGTCCACGTTCACCGAACTCCGCAAGGGCACCCTCGACCAGCAGTACGTGTTCGTCCGCCGCCCCGGCTACTACACCGCCGGTCTCTACGGCGTACGGCAGAACTCGCTGCAGCGGATGGGGACGAACGCGTTCTGGCACCCCGTCGCGGGCATGCTCGCCCTCACCGTCAACAGCACGGGCCCTGACGACTGGACGACCGTCGCCGACACCGTGGGCACCGCCTCCTCACGTGGCCCGGTGAACGCGACGCACCATGCCGGATCGACGCCGTCCGGCGCCGCCATCCCGGCGGACGCGCTGACCGGATACACGGGCGTGTTCACCACGAGGTACGTGACCGAGGACGGCGCGGTGACAACGGACGTGACGCATCGCGCCGATGGAATCAGGCGGGTGCTGACCACACCGGGAGCCTCCCGCGAACGCATCCCTCTCATCATCGGCACCGGAGATCACGTGGCCTTCGCGAACGGCACGCCGGCGCCGTACGGACAGGAGACGATCACCGTCACCCGAGGGCTCACCGTGACCCGCGGAAACCTGAGGTTCGTCATCGACTGGGGAGTGGGGCGTGAAGCGAAGTACGCTCCGATGGACCGGTCATACCTGGGCAATCGCACTCATCGCATCCTCACCGTCAGCTTCTCCGGGACGCTCTCCGTGGATCTCCGTGTCGAGCCGGTGAGCTGATTCGAGCGGTACACCAGGTCCGGAAGCCTTTCGGCAGTCGTGGACAGTCGTGGAAAGGACCGGGGCGGCGAGATGCCTGGCGAGGGTAGCGGCGGGAGCGGGTAACGTCTTTGTCATCTTCTTTCAGACGCGGATCGACGAGTGAGAGCGTGACGGGCCCCTGCTGACGCCGCCGATGAGTCCGTAGCCACTTCACACCATTCCGGGAGCACCCATGACCGTGAGCAAGAACATCAACAACCCCGTGGGCATGGGTGGCGGCCAGCGCAAGAGGCTGTCCCGCGCCGAACGGCAGAACAACGGTCCGCACCGCAACCTCGACCGCAAGGGTGCCGCCGACCAGAAGGCAGAGCTGGTACGCAAGATGCGCGAGAAGGCGGGCTCGGCCGAGGGCGCCGGGTCGGCGGGCGACAACACCGCGCAGGGCTGACACACCGCCGCCGCGCGGCGGCGGGCATCACACGGGGCAGGCCAGGACCGCGACGCGTCGTCTCGTCCGGGCCTGCCCTGTACACGGCACGGCGGGGCCTGGCCCGTACATGGCACGGCCGGTCCTGGCCCGTACATGGCACGGCCGGGCCTGGCCCGTCGGTGGGAGCAGCGGCGGGCCCTCGCCCCGGTCCTGGTAGGCGGTAGGCGGTAGGCGGTAGGCGGTAGGCGGTAGGCGATTCGGACGCCGTCAGGGGGCGTCGAGTGCGGCAGGCGGTTTCTCACTCCTCGTGTGGGCCCGGACCCAGCGCGTGCGGTGGCGCCGCGAGCACCCCGTACGCGCTTGCCCGACCGGAAGCGTGCGTCATCCGGTGCCGCGAGGACGGTACGAACTGCGCGGTCGCCGCCGTGCTCACGGGGAACGGCGCTCACGGGGAACGGCGCTCACGGCGTAGCGTTCCGCTCCGCACACCGGCGTCCGGAAGGCCGAGCGGCCGCGTCGGGAACAGCAGGTCCGGCCGGCGCGGTTGCATCGACCGAGGGACCGGCGCCGCAACGGCGGGAACACGGACACCGCGAGGTCGTCGGCCCCACCAGGTTCCGGGCCCTGGATCGCGGTGTGCCGCCGCGTGTGTTCGTACCAAGACGTAGTTTCCGCAGGAGGACTGTTTTCCATGACTGACCGACCCCTGACGCTGATGGCAGTACACGCCCACCCCGACGACGAGGCCACCGGGACCGGAGGAGTCCTCGCGCGGTATGCCGCGGAAGGCATCCGGACGGTTCTCGTGACCTGTACCGACGGCGGTTGCGGTGATGGACCGGGGGGTGTCAAGCCGGGCGATCCCGGGCACGATCCGGCGGCCGTCGCCTTGATGCGCCGTCGCGAGCTGGCGGCGAGCTGTGACGTCCTGAAGATCAGCGATCTGGAGACGCTGGATTACGCCGACTCCGGAATGGAGGGCTGGCCGAGCAACGATGCCCCCGGATCCTTCTGGCGGACCCCCGTGGAGGAGGGCGCCGCCCGACTCGCGGAACTCATGCGCCACTACCGGCCCGATGTGGTCGTCACCTACGACGCGAACGGCTTCTACGGCCACCCCGACCACATCCAGGCCCACCGCATCACGATGGCGGCGCTGGAGATGACCACGCTGACACCGAAGGTGTACTGGACGACGATGCCCCACTCCACCATGCGGCGCTTCGGCGAGGCCATGCGCGAGTTTCATGAGGACATGCCGGAGCCGGATCCCGCCGAAGCCGCCGCGATGGCCGAGATCGGCCTCCCCGACGGCGAGATCACCACGTGGGTGGACACCACCGCGTTCAGCGGTCAGAAGTTCGACGCGCTGGCCGCGCACGCCAGTCAGGGCGAGAACATCTTCTTCCTCAAGATGGGCAAGGAGAGGTTCGGCGAGCTGATGGGCATGGAAACCTTCCTGCGCGTCCAGGACGCCACGGGTACCGCCGTACCCGAGAACGATCTCTTCGCCGGACTGCGCTGACGCGGGACCGCCCTGGCGTGGGACCGCCCTGGCGCCGGACCGCGCTGACGCCGGACCGCGCTGACGCCGGACCGCCCTGGCGCCGGACCGCCCTGGCGCGGGGCCGCCCTGGCGTGGGACCGCCCTGACGCCGGACCGCCCTGACGCCGGACCGCCCTGACGCGGCGGTTCCTTCAGGTGAGCGCGTGCGATGCTCGCGCCTCCGGGCCCCCTCCCTCCCCCTCCCTCCCCCTCCGGGCCGCCTCGACCCGTTCGGCAGGCCCGGAGGGGGCTCGGTCAGAGGCGGCAGCTGATTTCGAGGCCGTCCTCAACGGGGAACGTGACGCTGTGGTAGCCGTTGGCGGTGTCGCGGACGTGGTCGAGGTAGGGGCCGAGGTCGGGGAGGTCCACGTCGTCGGCGACGACGAGGGTGCCGGGGGCGATGTGCGGCTCAAGGAGCCGCAGGACGGGCAGACAGAGGTTCTTCCACCCGTCCAGGAACAAGAAGTCGACCGGCTGCCGCAGGTCGGCGAGCGTCCGCAGGGCGTCCCCCTCCAGCACGGTGATCACGTCGTCGAGGCCGGTGGCGGCGAAGGTCTCGCGGGCGGAGGCCGCCTTGGACCGGCTCATCTCGGTGGTGACGACCCGGCCGGTGCCGTTGTCGCGAACGGCGGCGGCCAGGTGCAGGGTGGAGATGCCGTACGAGGTGCCGAACTCGACGACGCTGGTCGGCTTGGTGGCACGGACGAGGTTGTAGAGGAGCCTGCCGCCGTCGGCGGAGATCGGCATGTATATCTCCCGCACCGCGTCGGCGAGTTCCTGCGCCGTCAGCGCCGCCCGTTCGTCGGGCCGGATGCCCGGCAGACGCGCCTCGGTCTCATCGTCACGGGCGGCGGCTTCGAACATGCGGGTCAGGGCGGTGGAGACACGTGGTTCTTCGAGGGTGCAGGAATGCGTGGGCACGGCACTGGCTCCTTCGGGCGGTGCTGGAGACGGGTGGGTGCACGGGAGAGCGGCCCCGACTCGAACCGGCGTGCTCCGACGCTTCGGGGGCCGTCTCGGCAGGCTGTGCGGACACCTGCGACTCATTTACGAGTCACCGTGCACCGCAAAGGTAACACATACGAGACACCGTGCCTCGTATAAAGTGGCGGCATGGTGGACGAGAGCGGCCGCGGCCGGCCCCGCAGCGAGAGCGCGCGCACCGCCGTGCTGCACGCCGTCGACGACCTTCTGGTCGAGATCGGGTACGCGGCACTGACCATGAAGGGCATCGCCGAGCGGGCGGGCGTGGGCCGTCAGACCGTGTACCGCTGGTGGTCGAACAAGGCGGAGGTCCTCTACGAGGCCAGCGCCATCGACGCCGGGCGCGAACTGTCCGTGCCCGGTGGCGGCGACCCCCACGAGGACCTCAAGACCTATCTCGACGCCCTCGTCGCCTTCCTGTCCCGCTCCCACGCGGGCACGGCCTACCGCGCCCTGATGGGGGAGGCCCAGCACGACGCGGACGTCGCCGCGCTGCTCGCCTCCCGCGACATCCTCGGGGAGAGCGCCGCGGCGGTCGTGGAGGCGGCGCGGAACGCGAGCGGCACCGCCCTCTCGTCAGAACAGGCCACCGCGCTGCTGATCGGCCCGCCCCTCTTCCACATCCTGTCCGGGCGCGGCGCGGACGGCATCGACACCGAGCAGCTCGCGGAGCGGTTCCTGCGCACCCTGAACCATCCGGGGACATAGGACGCGCCCGACGGCAGGCCGCCCGACGGCCCGCCGCGCGACGGCCCTGGCACCTCCCGACGGCCCGCCGCGGGGAGTGCCTGGGCTTCCCGGTGCCCCTTGTGAAAGTCCTGTCCCCTGGCGAAAGGCCCGTCTCCCGCCGAATGCCCGTCTCCCGCCGAATGCCCATCCCTCGCTGAAGGCCCATCCCTCGCTGAAACGTCCGCCCCCGCTGACAGGCCCACGAGACCGTCGGTACGCGCCGCGGTCACCGCACGGGGAAACCGAAGGAGTACCCCTCCTGCTTCAGCCAGGGCAGCACCTGACGCAGCGCCTCCACGGTCTGCGAGCGCTCCCCGCCCGCGTCGTGGAAGAGGACCGTCGGCCCGTTGGAGATCTCGCTCTTGACGGTGGCGACCATGGCGTCCACGCCGGGGCGCTCGAAGTCCTTGGAGTCGACGTTCCAGCCCAGCGGGCGCATGCCGTGGGAGGCGGCGAGTTGTCGGCTGTACGGGGTGAACGCGCCGCCCGGGGCCCGGTAGTACTGCGGGTGGACGCCTCCGGACGCCTTGGTGATCATGCGTTCGGCGTCCAGGATCTGCTGGGACTGGTACGCCTCGGACTTGCCGTCCATGGCGGTGTCGTGCGACACCGTGTGGTTGCACAGCCGGTGCCCGGCCGCCACGACCGCCTTGACGAGGTCGGGGTGTGCCTGGGCCTGCGGGCCGACCATGCAGAACGTGGCCTTCACACCGTTGTCCTTGAGCAGTCGCAGCACCTGCGGCGTCCAGGCCGGGTCCGGCCCGTCGTCGATGGTGATGTTGACGCCCCGGGCACCGGCGTCCGACGCGTGCACGATGTCCGCCGCCACCTTGGTCACTTTTTCCTGGGGCCTGGAGTCCAGCGCCGAGGCACCCGCTTGCGGCCCACGGCCCTCGGTGGTGCCCGCCTGCGCGGTCCAGACCGAGGCGGCGGCGGCCAGCGCCGTCACTCCGAGCGCCGCCGCGAGAAGCCGGCCGTACGATCCTCTTCCCTTGTGCGTTGCCATGTCCGTCCGCCCCTTTGTGCTGTCTCCGCCGATGCCGTGCACTCATGAAGACACACAAAAGCCCCGCAAGATCCGCCTGTTACCGATCGCGGACCAATCCGCAGGGGGCCGACGACAAATGGTGAGGTTCCGCGACGGCGGACGGCCCCGCCGCCACGGGCTCCGCACAACGCCGGACGCCCGGCCGGGAGCCTCCATGGGAGACCCCGGCCGGGCGTCCGGTCGCATCACCGTCGACCACCGTGCGGACAGTGGGCTGTTGAGCCCTTCCTGTGCCGCGGACGTGGTCTCCGGGCTGCCTTCGAGCCGTCTTCGGTTCCGTCTTCGGTTCCGTCTTCGGTTCCGTCTTCGGTTCCGTCAGATCGTCGGCGTCTCGTCGACGATCTCCTTGTGCGGCTCGACAATGAACTTCCAGCCGTCGCTGGGCTCCATGAACCGCACCCGGGTCGGGTAGATGTCCAGGGCGCGGCGGTCGCGGTTCTGATTGCTCGTGTTCTTCCGGCCCCGGGCCGGCTCCTCGAACAGGTCGACCTTGATGTCCGGCACCGCGACGACTTCCTCGTTCCAGCGCTGCACGATCCCCGCGCCGAACGCGTCCCGCGCGGCGCCGTAGAGCGCCTCCAGGGACTCCTTGTTCCCGTTGGGCACGAAGAGGGCGAGGTTCAGGAGGACACCGGCACCCTGGAGGACCTCGATCTCCTCGCCCGTCTTGTCGGCGATCCAGATCCCGCGCCCTTCGGCATCGTCGGGGAGGACATGGATTTCCTCGTCGAAGACCGTCTTCGCGGCGAAGGACCCTCCCTCGAAATTCTTACCCGGCTCCGTGAGGAAAGCCGGGGCATAGCAGTCGAGAGGAAGGCCATCCGTCTCTGCCGAGACGAAGATTTCATCCTGGAGACCCAACTCCGAAACCTCTTCGGCCGTAAGACGTCGAGCCGTGACCTTCTCGGTGTTCACGCCATTCCCCTTTTTTCGTGGCGTCCTGTGAATTCATCAATACTCTACCACGAAAGTGCCACGTCACTTCCCGTTACGGCCCCCTTCACGAGCGCGAACCGCCCCCTCAACTGCCGTCATTCACCGGGCATATGAGGCTGTCGAATACAGGTCGATTCGCCACCCTGAGCGTGCGTTCGATTCCCCTCACCCGCTCACTCTTTCGTCCCGAACAATCCATCAAAAGCACTAATCGGCAATATAGTGAACACCCCTGGGGGCGGTGCGGAGTTCACGTCCGATGGAGACCGCAAGTAATGTGCGCCCACCTTCTGACCGCACCCTTTCCAGAACGGGACCGCATGTGGGGAATCCCGCGAGCGCTGTCCCCCGTGCGAGCTACGCGCAAGTGTCCACCGTGCGGTGACGATTCCGGGGTCCGTGATCCCTAACGTTCGAGTCGGCCCGGCGCTGCGGGCCCCGGAATTCGTGGAAGGTTCTGATGAGACTCGTTTGGCAGTTGCTGGCGGTCATGGCGGTCGCCTTCGTCGGCGGCCAGGTCGTCCAAAACGTGCAGGACAACCCGTGGCTCACACTCGCCCTCGGTGTCGGCACAGCCGTGCTCGCGGTTCTCGTCCACAGGTGGGTGGTACGGCGGACCGAGCGCCGTCCGGTCACGGAGCTGGGCCGCCAAGGCGCCCCGGGCGCACTCTTCCTGGGGACGCTGCTCGGCGTCGGCCTGTTCACGGCCGTCATCGGGAACATCTACGCGCTCGGCGGCTACGAGGTCCTCGGCCTGGGCTCGCCGACGGGCGCGGTGGGGCTGTTCGGCTTCATGGCCGCGGCCGCCGCGACGGAGGAACTGATCTTCCGTGGCATCCTCTTCCGGATCATCGAGGAGCGCGGCGGCACCTGGACCGCGCTGCTGGTGACCTCCGTACTGTTCGGCGCGTGGCACCTGCTCAACCCCAACGCCAGTGTGTGGGGGGCCGTCGCCATCGCGATCGAGGCCGGCACCATGCTCGGCGCCGCGTACGCCGCCACCCGCACGCTGTGGGTGCCGATCGGGCTGCACTTCGGCTGGAACCTCGCCGCGTCCGCCATCTTCAGCACCGAGGTCTCGGGCAACGACACTCCGCAAGGGCTGCTCGACTCCACCACATCGGGCGCGCGGCTGATCACCGGCGGCGACTTCGGCCCGGAGGCCAGCCTGTACTCGGTGCTGTTCTGCGTGCTGACCGCGGTCGTCTTCATGTGGCTGGCCCGGCGTCGCGGCCATCTGACCCCCCGGCGCGGGCGCGCCGAGCGCCTCGCCGCGCCCGTCACTACACTGCCCCGGTGATCGACGTGAGACGAGTCGTCGGCCCGGTCGGCCGGTCGCCGGCCCTGAGGCGGGCCCTGAGGCAGGCCCTGAGGCGGGCCCTGAGGCGGGCCCCGGAGCTGTGGCAGAGGCTCGACGTCACGGCCCGCGACGTGCCGCTCGCCCTGCTGTGCCTCGCCGTCTCACTCCTTCCCGCCTTCCACACCCAGGGAACGCGGATCGGCGGCGTGCCGGACCGGGCCTTCGACGCGCTGGGCGCCGCCGCGGTCCTCCTCCAGTGCCTCCCGCTCGCCCTGCGCCGACGGCTGCCGGTCGTCTGCGTGGCCCTCGTCTCGGTCGGCTTCGCCATGGACCAACTCCTCGGCTACCACACGGTGGCGGGCACCACACTGCCGATCGCGCTGTTCAGCGCGGGGGCGTGGCTGGCACGGGTCCGGCGCGGCGCGGCGCTCGCCTTCTCCGCCGCCTTTCTGCTGCTGGTGGCCGCCCTCCAGCGGGTGGGATCCGGCGAGTCGCCGGGCGAGTACGTGACGTTCTACCTGGCGCTGGCCTTCGCGTGCGGCATCGGATCCTGGCTGCGCAGGACCCGGGCCGCCGAGGTCGAACTCCGCCGCCGCATCGCCGAGGACACCATCACCGCCGAACGCACCCGTATCGCACGCGAGTTGCACGACGTCGTGACCCACCACGTAACGGCGATGGTCGTACAGGCCGAGGCGGCGCGCTATCTGACCGCCGCGCCCGACCGCCTCGACCAGACCCTGAGCGCCGTCTCGGACACCGGCCGACGGGCCATCACCGACCTGCGCCATCTCCTCGACCTGCTCAACCCCGACCACAGCACCCCCGGCCACAGCACCCCCGGCCGCGGCGACTCCGAGCGTCGCGACCCGGGCCACCGCGCCCCTGAGCACGGTGGCCCCGGCCCCGCCCCCGAGGCCATGGCGCCGCTCACGGGCGGATTCCACCCGCTCGTGGAGCAGGCCCGCCGCGCCGGGCAGCCGGTGGAGTTCACCGAGGAGGGCACCCCGGCCGAAGCGAGCGGCAGCGCGGGCCTCGTGGCGTACCGGGTCGTGCAGGAGGCCCTGACCAACGCCCTCAAGTACGCTCACGGCAGCCGTACTTCGGTTCGGGTACGACACAGCGGAACGGAGATCACGGTGGAGGTCGGCACGGACGGCTCCGGCGCGCGGGCCGGGCTCGTCGGCGGCAGCGGGCGCGGCCTCGCCGGTCTCCGCGAGCGGGTCGACATCCTGGGCGGCGACTTCAGCGCGGGCCGGGACGCGGCCGGTGGTTTCGTCGTACAGGCCCGGATACCGGCGGGAGCGCCCTCGTGACCGCGCCGATCCGGGTCCTTGTCTGCGACGACCAGATGCTGATCCGCACCGGGCTCGCCACGATCATCGACGCTCAGCCCGACCTGGAGACCGTGGGCGAGTGCGGGGACGGGCGGACCGCGGTCGACCTCGCCGCCCGGCTGCGCCCGGACGTCGTGGTGATGGACATCCGCATGCCGGTGCTCGACGGCATCGAGGCCACCCGCCTGCTGGCGGGCGCCGGGGTGCCGCATCCCGTCAAGGTGCTCGTGGTGACCACGTTCAATCTGGACGCGTACGTGTACGAGGCGCTGCGCGCGGGGGCGAGCGGGTTCCTGCTCAAGGACGCGCCGCCGGCCCAACTCCTGCACGGGATCAGGACGGTGGCCATGGGCGCGGCGCTGCTGGACCCCGAGGTGACGCGGCAGCTCGTGGGCAGGTACGCCGCCCGGATCCGGCCGACCGACGGCGCTCCGGGGGACAGCGCGCTGACCCCCCGCGAGCTGGAGGTTCTGCGCCGGATCGCGGACGGCCTCTCCAACAGCGAGATCGCGGCGACCCTGCAGATCAGCCCGGAGACCGTCAAGACGTTCGTGTCGCGCATCCTCGCCAAGCTCGGGCTCCGCGACCGCGTCCAGGCGGTCGTCTACGCGTACCGCCACGGCCTCGTGATCTGAGCGGTGGGAACGCGGTTGGAACGGTCCGACTGGCCTGACTGGTCGGGCTGGTCGGGTTGGCCTGACTGGTCGGGCTGGCCGCGCTGGTCGGACGGACCTGACAGACCTGGCTGGTCCGTCGGGTCCGTCAGGGCCGTCAGGGCCGTCAGGGCCGTCAGGGCCGTCAGGGCCGTCAGGGCCGTCAGGTCGGACCGGCTCGGCGCGCTCGACCGGCCCGAGCGCCGTCAGGAGCGGCCGAAGACCTTTCCTCGGGAGCCGAGGCGCAGGAACACCGTCTCGCCGGTGGCGTTCTCCAGGCCGTCGTTGTCGGTGACGGCGTAGACCTCGCCGTTGCCCGCCACGGTCAGCCCTTCGAGCTTCTCCTGCGTCCAGCCCTTCGTCGCGCGCAGGTCGGGCAACGCCGGAGCGCACGGGTGCGCCGGCGTCGAAGGCGGGCTGAGCGGGGCCGTTTGCCGGATGGCTGATCGGATGGCTGATCGGATGGCTGATCGCATTGGTTGATCGCATTGGTTGATCGGATGGTCCGCGCAGGGGATGTTCGCAGACGGCGCCGGTCACCGGACGGCAGGTCCCGCGGGGGCGGACCGGGCCGCACCGACACACGTGTGACGCAGGACACACCGAACGGAAAACCTGGCGGCGGGCGAGGGCGTCTAGCACGTGTGAGATCAACCAGGGCAGCACTGCACGAGCTGGACGAGGAACGTCTCGTCCGACGGGTCGCCAAGGGCGACCGTGCCGCGTTCGAGGAGCTGTACCGGCGTACCTCGCCGTGGCTGGCGGTGCGGCTGCGCCGCCGCTGCTCGGACGAGCAGATCGTCGCCGAGACCATGCAGGAGACGTATCTCGCGGTGTGGCGCGCGGCCGGTTCGTTCGCGGGTGCCTCGGTGGGCGGGTCGGCCGTCGGATGGCTGTGGACGATAGCGGCGCGCCGCCTCGTCGACGCCTTCCGGCGCCGGGCCCACCATGCCGAGCCGCCGCCGGCCGCTCTCCAACTCGCCGCGGCGCCCGCCGCCGAGGAGGAGGCGCTCGCGGCGACCGTCGGCGGCGACGTCGGGGACGCGCTGCGGCGCCTCGCGCCGGAGCTGCGACAAGTACTGCAGGCCATGGTGCTGGACGGGATGTCCGTCCGGGAGACCGCCGTCCTGCTCGGACTGCCCGAGGGCACGGTCAAGACGCGGGCCCGCCGGGCGCGGATCGCGATGCGGAAGGCACTGGCATGAGCGTGGAACACGCGTCGGCGGGGATCATCAACGGATACGCGCGCGGCGACATGGACATGGCCGCGGACGAGGTCTGGGCCCTGGAAGCCCATCTGGAGGCGTGCCGGCACTGCCGTGACCGGCTGTCGGCCGCCACCATGACGCACACACCCTCCGTGGCGCACACGCCCGGCGCGGCGGGAACGCCCGGCGCGGCGGAGACGACCTCCGTGGCGGGAACGCCCAACCTGACGGGAACGCCCAGCGTGGCGGCGCTGGTCGACCGTGTCTGGGCCGACCTGGCACCCCAATTGGCGGCCACCGCCCCGCCACGGCACCGGCTGCTCTGGCCGGCGTCGCTGTCGAGGCGGCTGTCGCGGTGGCTGACGCCCACGATGCTGCCGTGGCTGGGCACGCTCGTGAGCGTGACGCTGCTGGCGCTGCTGCTCGACCTGTTCGGGCCCGGCTACGGCTACAGCCTCGGGGCCGGGACCGGGACCGGGGCCGAGGCCGGGACCGAGATCGGCGCCGGGTCCGGCTCGGGCGCCCAGGTGTCGTTCCTGCTGCTGCTCGCCCCGATCCTGCCGGTGTTCGGCGTCGCGGCGTCGTGGTCGCGCGGCCTCGACCCGGCGTACGAACTGACGGCCTCCGCGCCCAGGGCCGGGCTCCACCTGGTGCTGCGGCGCACCGCGTCCGTACTGGCCGTGGTGGTGCCCGTACTGCTGGTGGGCGGCTGGGCGACGGGGGTGACCGCCGGGTTGTGGCTGCTGCCCTGCCTGGCGTTCACCTCGACGGCCCTGGCGCTCGGCAGTGTCATCGGGGTGTCCCGTGCCGCCGTCGCGCTGGTGTCGGTGTGGGCCGCCGTGATCCTGGCGCCGGCCGTGGCCACCAGCCGTGTGCCCTCGGCGCTGCGGCTGGACGGTGCGCCCGTGTGGGGGCTGATTCTCGCGCTCGGCATCGGAGTCGTATGGGCGCGCAGGTCAGCGTACTCGGTGCTGGGAACACACCGCTGACCCACAACCGACCGCCGCTGATCCCGCGCTGCACACGCCCTCAACACGCCCTGATACCGCACTGATACCGCCCTGAACACGCGCTGATCCCGGACTGATCCCGCGCTGAACACGCGCTGAACACGCGCGCTGATGCAGGACTGATCCCGCGCTGAACAACGTATTCGCTGAACAACGGAGAGGAGCACCCCATGACATCCACAGTGAACGCGGCCGACCTCGCGCCCACGACATACGCCTGGGAGATCCGGGCCACCGGACTCAAGGTACGGGCAGGCCGCAAGCGGATGGCCGTCGACGGGCTGGACCTGTCGCTGGGCACCGGCGTACACGGCCTGCTCGGGCCCAACGGAGCGGGCAAGACCACACTCATCCGGGCGCTGGCCACCGTACTGCGGCCCGCCGAGGGCACCCTGGAGCTGCTCGGCGAGTCCACCGGCACCATGGGCGAACACCGGGCGCTGCGCCGCCGGATCGGCTACCTGCCGCAGGAGTTCGGCTACTACAAGCGCTTCACGGTGCGCGAGTTCGTCGAGTACATGGCGTGGCTGAAGGAGGTGCCGAAGGCCGACATCCCCGGCGCCGTCCAGCGCGCCGTGGAGCGGGTCGGCCTCGCCGACCGCGCCGACGACCGGATGAAGTCCCTGTCGGGCGGCATGGTCCGGCGCGTCGGCATCGCCCAGGCCATCGTCAACGACCCGTCGATCCTGCTGTTGGACGAGCCGACGGTCGGCCTGGACCCGGCGCAGCGGCTGCGCTTCCGCGAGCTGCTCCAGGAACTGGCCACGGACGCCTGCGTGGTCGTCTCGACCCATCTGGTGGAGGACGTCGCCGCGGCCTGCACCGACGTGGTGCTGTTCGCGGAGGGGCGGCTGGTGTTCCAGGGGCCCCCGGACGAACTGGCCTCGGTGGGCGGCCCCGAACACCCGGGCGACAGCCCACTGGAGCGCGGCTACTCGGCGATGCTGCTGGGTTCCGGACAGGGAAAGGCATCCTGGTGAACATCCCTATTCTGCGTACCGAGTTGAGGCGCTCCGTCGCACCGTGGGCCGGCGCCGTGGTACCGGCCGTCGCGCTGGCGTTCCTGTATCTGATCTCCGGCCCGTGGTGGCACGGTGCCTCGCAGTGGACGGTCCAGTGGACGCCCATGGCCCTGTGGACCCGGTCGCTGCTGGTGATCCTGTGGCCGGTCGCCATCGGGCTCGGGGCTCTCCAGGGGCTGCGCGACCACCGTTCGAAGATCACCGAGCTGCTGACGAGCACACCGCGGCCCGCCCGGCACCGCGCCGCCGTGCTGGCGGGTATGACGGCGTTGACGCTGGCCTCGGGGTACGCGCTCCTCGTCCTGGTGGGCGCGGTGCAGGTCTTCACCGGCCCCACCGCGTACACCCACCTCGCGTGGCTGCCCATCTCGCTGGTGGCGGCGCTCGCCCTCGGCGCGGGGGCCGCGCTGGGCATGGGGATCGGGCGGGCGCTGCCGTCCGTGCTGACCCCGCCCATGCTGACCGTGGCCGCCTTCCTGGCCACCAACCTGCTGCGCGCGTCGGCGGACTTCGCGGTGCCGCAGGCCGCGGTGTCGAACCGGTTGGCGCTGCTGTCACCGGCCTCGGCGGACGCGCGCAACGCGCTCTGGA
>NZ_QQNA01000359.1 GCF_003346515.1 Streptomyces corynorhini | reverse complement strand
GGTGGAGCGCACCGCGGTGCGCTCCACCGGAGCCGTGGCACGCGTACGGGCCGGGTCAGCGGCCCAGTGCCCTGGAGAGCTGCTGCTTGTTCATCGACGAACGGCCCTCCACGCCACGCTTCCTGGCCTCGGCGTACAGCTGGTCCCTCGTCGGGCCCTGCGCACCCGTGTGCGCGCGCTGACCCCCGCGCCGGGGCGCGGACTTCGGGTCCCGGAGCGAGGTCCCGCTCGCCGCCTCGACTCGCCGGAACGCGCGCGTTCCTTGTTGACCGTGCGGGAGGCCATCTCCTTCGCCCGCTCCGGCGACCGGCCGCGCCTCTCGGCACTCTCCTTGATGTGCTCGTACTGACGCTCCCGCTTGGGGCTCGCACCTCGTGGCATGGACCTCTCCTTCGACTGGATCACGTGGATCACGCGGATCACGTGGATCACGTGGACACGGGGCTCGCGCGCGGCGCGCGCGCCCGGAACGGCCGGTGAGCACGCGGCCGCGCGGGACCGCCGCGCCGCACCCGCCGCTTCCACTCCACGCCCGGACGCCACCGCGCGCGACACGGCGGGGGCCGTACGGGGGCCGGGAGAAGACGGGGAGGCGAGGAGGCGAGGAGAGGAGGGGGCCGCCGCCCGCTCGCTCCGGGTGCGGCGGCTGTCACAGAAGGTGCGGTACGGGGCGGGCCGTCACCGACGTCGTGGGATCCTGCTGCCCGCCGCTGGCGATCATCCGGACCTCGTCGAGGTCGCTGATCTCCGCCAGCACGATGCCCGTGTCATCGGCGTACAACGGATGCCCGCCGGGGCCCTTGCGGTCCGTACGGCGCACCACGACCACATCCACCTCGCCGCCCGGGACGCTCACCGGCGCGCCGGAACGCTCGAAGACCAGCTCGTAGTGGTCGGACCTTCCCATGTCGCCTCCTAGGCGAGGAAGCCATACATGTCCGGTTTTCAGTCTAATCACGCCGGGCGCGGCGGGGCGACACCATCGCCCCGCCGCGCCCGGACCGGCGCGGTCGACATCGTCGCCCCGCCGTGCCCGGACCGGCGCGGTCGACATCGTCGCCCCGCCCGTGCCGGACCGGAGCGCGCCGTACGGGTCAGGACTCCTTGACGGCGTCCGGCTCGCCCGCGCCGTCCTTCTCGTCCAGCCCCTCGATGAAGCCCTTGGCCTTCTCGACGCCCGTGTCGAGATGGTCGCTGTACTTGCCGTCGGTCTTGTCGTCGATCACCGAGGCGACCTTCTCCAGCCCCTGACCGATCACCTCGCCGTGCTCGCTCGCGAGGTCGGTCGCCTTGTCCTTGAGGTCCTTCAGCCGGTCAAACATGAATGTCCGCTCCTCCGGGATGCGATCAGCCGCAACCGACAGCAACCGTCGGCCCAACGGGGAATCATACCGAGCGGTCGTCCGCCGCCGGAGCCCGAAGAGACCGGCGCGGGTGGGCACATGGGATCGGTTCCGGCCACCCGGAGCGCGCGCCGCGCCGGGACAGGTGTCCTGGTGCGAGCCGTCGGCGCCGCGCAGGATGGTCACGTACCGCGCTCGCCGATCCTCGCCCGCCGCGCACGCGTGAACCCCCGGAAGGCCACCCATGACCGACAGCGCCCCCTTACCCCGACCGAGCCGCTACGCACACGAGCTGCTGACCCGCTTCACCGAGCCGGAGTCCCGGTTCGGCCCGCTGCCGATCTGGTGGTGGAGCGGCGCGACGATCACCAGAGAGGAACTGCGCAGGCAGCTGCGGGAGATGGTGTCCCAGGGCATCCGGCAGGCCGTCGTGATGTGTCTGGCGCCCACCGGGCCGATGTTCGGCTCGCTGGCGGACGACCCGCCCTTTCTGAGCCCCCGGTGGCTCGCGCTGCTCGACACCGCCTGCGCGGACGCCGAGGAGCTGGGCTTCCGGCTGTGGATATACGACCAGATCGGCTTCTCCGGCGCCAACTTCCAGGGCCGCCTGACCGCCGAGCGGCCCGAGTTCGCCGGACTCGCCCTGCACCGCTCCACGCTCAGCTGCGCCGGGGACGGGGAGAGCGTCCTCGCGCCGCCCGAGGGACACACGGCGCTGGCCGCCTACGCACGGCTCGGTCCCGGGACCCCGCGCGTCGGCGTCCCGCTCGTCGACGGTACGGCGCGCTGGAGCGGCGCACCCGCGCACCTCACCCTCGTGCACAGCGGGACCCGCGGCTTCGACTACTTCGGCGAGGACGCCTGCGCGGCGCTCCTCGACCAGGTCCACGGCACCCTGGAGCGCCGCGTCGGGCACTGGTTCGGCCGGGCCATCGGCGGATTCTTCCAGGACGAGCTGCCCGCCATGCCCACCTGGGGCAGGGACTTCGCCGAGACCTTCACCGCCCGCTACGGATACGACCCGCTGCCCCTGCTGTGGGCCCTGTGGGACGACGGCACGGACGGCACGGACGGCACGGACGGGGGCGGCCCGCACGACGCCGGCCCGGACGGCGGTACGGACGCGGAGGCGGCCCGGTTCCGGCGCGACTACCACGCGCACCGCGCCCGGCTCGGGCGGCGCGGCTTCTTCGACCGCCTCGACGCGTGGTTCGCCCGGCACGGCCTGGTCTGCGGCTTCGACCAGCCGTCGCCCGCCCGCGAGGGCGATCCCTGCGGCGGCGTCGAGGTGTACGGCGACTACCTCGCCACCCACCGCGGCTACGGCGCCCCCGGCAGCGACCACTGGGGCGACCCGAAGGTGCACAGCTCCCTGGCGCACGCGCGCGGGCACGAGCGGACCTGGATCGAGGCGTTCCACTCCACGGGCTGGGGCGGCACCCTGGAGGAGACCTACGACTGGCTGGCGCCCCTGCTGCGCCGCGGCGCCACCCTCTACGACCCGCACGCCGTGTACTACAGCACCGCGGGCGGCTGGTGGGAGTGGGCGGCGCCCTCCACCTGCTGGCGGCAGCCGTACTGGCCCTCGTACCACGTGTTCTCGGGCGCGGTCGCGCGGCTGTGTTCGGTGCTGACGGCCGGAACGCACGTGTGCGACACCGCGCTGCTCTCCCCGACGACCACGGCCCAGGCGTACCAGCGGCTCGACGGCCCGCTCGCCCCGGCCCGCGCCGCCGCGGCGGCCTACCACCGGCTGAACGGCCGCAGCGCGTGGTACGCGGAGGAACGCGGCTCACTGGAGCGCGCCGGGATCGACCACGACGTCCTCGACGAGACGACCCTCGCGGCCGGGACCGTCGACGCCGCCGCCCCCGGCGGCCCCGGTCTCCGCGTCGGGGACGAGATCTACCGCACGGTGGTCGTGCCGCCCGTCCGGGCCCTGCACGTGCGCGCCGCCCGTACGCTGGCGCGCTTCGCGGCGGCGGGCGGCCGGGTGATCCACGTCGGAGGCGCCCCGGAACTCTTCCTCGGCGAGGAGAGCGGCGGCGGCACGTACGAGGAGAGCGCGGCGGAGGCGTTCGCCGCCGCCCTGGCCCGCGGCGCCCTCGTCCGGGCCGAGACCGCCGACCAGGTGCCGGGCGCGGTGGTGAGCGGCCCGGTACGGGTACGGGCGGACGCGCCGTTCCTGCTGCGCCGGTACGGCGACTGCCATGTGCTGACCCTCGTCGCGCACGACGAGCGCTCCGGCACCGCCGCCCCCGTGGTCTCCCTGGAGACCGGCGACTGGTGGACCGGCGGCTTCCCGTGGGAGGCGTACTGGGAGCAACTGCGCACCACCGGCTACCGGTTCCGCCCGGCGGGCGCGCGCCGGGCGCGGGTGCGGGTGGCGGGGCTGGGCCGGGACCGGCCGCGCGCCCAGCGCTGGGACCCGGGGACGGGGCACCGTACGGAGCTGCCGGTGGTCGCGGGCCCCGACGGCCAGTGGCTGCTGGACGTCGGCTTCGAGGACGGGCCGGTCGCGCTGGTGGTCCTCGCGCGCGCCCTGCCCGCGCCGACACGCGAACCGCTGGGGGAGGAGAGCGACAGTCTGCCGGTCGAAGGACCCTGGAAGGCGCTGGCGACCTCGACGCTGGACAACAGCCGGGGGGATCTGGCGGCGGCGGACCGTACGGGCATCCTGCCCATCGAGGTCTGGCGCATGGACCATCTCACCGCAGGCGCAGGCGAGAGCGAAGATGGCGTCGAGTGCCGCCGCCCGGGGGGCGTGCCCGGCCCGGCGGCCGACTGGCGGCCCGTCGTCGCCGGGTACGGGCCGTTCGCCCTGGTACGTGGCCCGTGGACCGGATCCGAGCCCCCCGCCGACGGCTGGCGGCCCGTCGAGTGGTCGCTGTCCAGGGGCATCCGCGACGACCCGGCGCACGCCGAGGCGCTCGGCCCCAAGGGGTACGTGCCCGAGGAGTTCCTCGACTGGCGGCGGGTACCGAAGGGCGGGCGCGTCGCCGTGCGCACCCATCTCGCGCTGCCCGACCGCGACGGGCTCTATCTCGCCGTGGGGGCCAACGCGGCACGCCGGATCACGGTCGACGGCGCGCCCGTCACCGTACGGGACTCCGGCTACCAGTCGTTCAGCCTGCTGCCGCCGCGGGCGGCGGGACACACCGTCGAGCTGGAGATCGAGCTGGAGGCCGTGGTGGAGGGCCCGGTCCGCGCCTCCTTCGCCGTGGTGCGCGGCCCCCTCGCCTACCGCAGACCCGCCTGGCTCGAAGCGGGCGACGACCGCGCCGCCGCCGTCGGCGAGATCCGGGATCTGGTCTTCCGCGCGCGCCTGGACCGGCTACCGCCCGACTGCACGGTCCAGGTCGGCAGCGACGGCCCGTGCGGAGTGTTCGTCAACGGCGTGGAGATCGGCAGACAGGGCGACTTCAACCCGTACCCCGGCCATCGCGAGATCCGGATCCACCCGTACGGGATCAGGGATTGGCTGCGGGTCGGCGAGAACACTCTCACGCTGCGGGTGACCCGGGCCGCCGGAACCGCCGCCGGGACGCCCGCCGGAACCGCCGCCGGGACGCCTGACGGGACCGCCGACGGCTCGGCCGAGCCGCCGCCCGCGCCGACCGCCGTCGTGCTGGACTCCGCGCCGGGCCCCCGGGGCGGCCTCGGCTGGACCAGCGGCCCCGGCTGGCGCGCCTTCCGCGGGGACGAACGGGTCCCGGTGCGTGCCCGGCTCGCAGGCCCCCGCGACCCGCGCTTCGTCTGCGCCTGGGCCAGGCCCCATCCGCTGCCGGGGGCGCACTGGCTGGAGCCGGCCGCCGCACCGGGGGGCGTGGTCGAGCCGCTGGTGCCCGACCTGTCCCCGGGCGGCGAGCGGACCGAATGGCTGCGGCTGAACGCACCGCTCGGCACCACCTCGCTGCGCCTGCCCACCTCCCTGCCGGTCACCGTCCTGGTGGCGGGCGAGGAGTACGCGGCGGTCGCGGGCCGGGTCGTCCTGCGGCGCCCCCTCGCCGCGGGCACACCGGTGTACCTGCGCGTCACCGCCGCCGACGGCCGCCGGGGCGGAGCCCTGCTCGACACGGCGGTGAGTGCCGAAGTCGCCGAGGTCACCGCCCCGTTGGCGAGCTGGGAGGAGCTGGGGCTGCGCTCCCTGGGCGGCGAGGTGCGCTACCGCACGGCGGTGCGCGCGCCCGAGCGGTGGTTCCGGCACCCCGCCGCGGGCACCGGCGGCGGGCGGACGCTGCTCGACCTCGGCGAGGTGCGCGGCTGCGCCGACGTCACCGTCAACGGCACCCTGACGGGACGGCTCGTCTGGTCGCCCTGGACCAGCGATGTCACGGACGCCCTGAGGCCGGGCGAGAACCGGATCGAGATCGTCGTACGCGGCACGCTCGCGGGCTATCTGGACGACGCCTCGCCCACCGGCGCCGTCGTCGCGGGCCAGATCCGTACCGGCCTGTTCGGGCCCGTACGGCTGGTGCGTCACGCGCCGCCGGCCGCCGACCTGGTCCGTGCGCGCACCTGATCGCGCGTCAGATAGGCGTCGGTGTACTCGAAGTCGCGCAGGGTGGCCGGGCGGCGGCTCTGGAAGCCGGTACGGACGTAGTCGTCGCCCGCCGCCGCGTTGAGCAGCCAGTTGGTCACCGTGCGGACCTTGGCGACATTGGTGCGCAGCGCCATCAGGTGGTAGCCGCGCGCCACGGCCTGGGCCGGCATACCGGTCAGCTGCAGGCCGAGGGGGCGGGAGACGGCATCCCTGCCGCCGAGGTCGACCACCAGCCCGAGGTCCTTGTGGACGTAGGACCGCAGGGCGGTTCCGCGCAGGGAGGCGGCCACGTTGTCGGCGGCCGTCCTGCCCTGGCGCTGGGCGTGCTGCGCGGTGGGCGGGCAGACGGCGCCCTCGCCCTTGTCGAGGTCGGGCACGGCGGCGGCGTCGCCCAGGGCGAAGACGCCGTCGGCGCCGGGTACGGTGAGCCGGCTGGTGACGCTGAGCCGGCCCCGTACGGTCTCCGCGCCCAGGGTGGCGAGCAGCGGGCTCGCGGTGACGCCCGCGGTCCACACGAGGGTGCGGCAGGGCAGTGTGCGGCCGTCGGTGAGGGTGACCTGCTCGGGTTCGACCCTGGCGACCGAGACGCCGAGGGACACCTCGATGCCGCGGTCGCGCAGGATCCGCAGGGCGTCCGAGCCGAGCTTGTCGCCGAGTTCCGGCATCAGCTTGGGCGCCACGTCGACGATGTGCCACTTGATCAGCCGTGCGTCGAGCCGGGGGTAGCGCCGGGCCGCCGCCACCGTGATGCGCTGGAGGCAGGCCGCGGTCTCGGTCCCCGCGTAGCCGCCGCCCACGACGATGAACCGCAGCCGGGAGGCGCGCTCGGCCGGGTCGGTCGCCGCGTCGGCCAGATCGAGCTGGGCGATGACGTGGTCGCGCAGATACGCGGCCTCGGCGAGCGTCTTCATGCCGAGGGCGTGCTCGCTCAGGCCGGGGATGTCGAAGGTTCTGGTGACACTGCCGGGAGCCAGGACGAGATAGTCGTACCGCTCGTCGATGATCTCGTCGGTGATCTTCCGGATGACGCACACCTTGGCGTCGGTGTCCACACCGATGGATCCGCCGGGGATGACGCGGGTGTGGCGCAGACCGCGCCGCAGCGAGACCGCCACCGACTGCGGGGTGAGCACCCCGGAGGCCACCTGGGGCAGCAGCGGCATGTAGAGCTGGTAGCTGAAGGGCGCCACCAGGGCGATCCGGGCCCGCTGGGGCGAGAGGGCGCGTTCCAGACGGCGGGCGCACTCGACTCCGGCGAAGCCGCCTCCGACGATGAGGATCCTTGCTCGTGTCATGATTCCTCTTCTGCTCGCTCATGGCGGGTTCCAGTCTCCGGCCTCCGGCATTCGGACCCAACCGGGCCCGTACGGATGAAGCCCGGGGCGGAGCCGGTCCCGCGGCCGGTGCCGACCCGTACCGAGGCGAAGGCCACGACGGCGAGCGCCTCCACGGCGGCCCCGGCCAGCAGGGCGCCCGGCAGCGACCGTACGGCCAGCGGTCCGGCGAGCGCCGCGCCCAGCGCGAACCCGGTGATCTTCAGACTCGCCCCGGTGACGAAGACCCGGCCGCGCAGCCGCTCGGGCGCCTCCCGGTGGCGTACCGCGAACACCGCGGTGAGCTGCGGCCCTTCGCCGATTCCGGCGACCACCACCGCCGCCGTCAGGAGTACGGGCCCGCCGGCCGCCGCGAGCGTCAGGGCGAGGGCCAGGGCGAGCGCCCCGCACCACACCACGGTGTCCGGTCGCGGCCGGCGGGGCAGGCGGGCCAGTACGGCGTTGGCCGCGAGCGCAACCGAAGGCGCCGCCCGCGCGCTCAACGGCCTGCTGCGGCGCACGGCGGGCGCCGTACGCCTCACTTCCCACCACGGCACCAGCCCCTGGCATCCCCACCTCGACAGCGACGACGAGGCGCCCTGGGGCGAGTGGTTCCTCGCCTCGTCCTGTCTCGCGCTGACCGTCCTCGTCTGGGACAGGCAGCGGCCGCCCGGCGGCCTGTGCACCTCGCCGAGCTGCACCGACGTCTATCTCACCCAGAGCGGCGGGCCCCCGCGCCGCTACTGCTCACGCCGGTGCGCGACCCGCGAGCGCGTGGCGGCCCATCGCCGCTCCAGGTCCTGAGAGCACCGCGAGGGCACCGCGTCCGCCGCGCTTCGTTCTGTTGGAATCTGTCGGAAATTTTCGGAACTTGTTTGACGTTCCCAACGGTGTTCCTCGTGTGTACCGTCTACCGCGACCGGATCACAGCCCGCGCGGAGCTGTCCCGGCACCCTTCTCGCCCCGGCCACGTCCCAGGAGAGTTCGTTGAAACAACCGCCCTACCTCGCCGCCGCCGACCGCTACGCCGACATGCGGTTCGCGCGCAGTGGCCGCAGCGGGGTCAAGCTGCCCCAGGTCTCCCTGGGGCTGTGGCACAACTTCGGTGACACCGCTCCGCTGGAGAAGCAGCGCGCCGTGCTGCGCCGCGCGTTCGACCGGGGCGTCACCCACTTCGACCTCGCCAACAACTACGGCCCGCCCTACGGCAGCGCCGAGGCGAACTTCGGCACGCTCTACACCCAGGACTTCCGGCCCTACCGCGACGAGCTGTTCCTCTCGTCCAAGGCGGGCTACGACATGTGGCCGGGCCCGTACGGCGAGTTCGGCTCGCGCAAGCACGTGCTGGCGAGCCTGGACCAGTCGCTGGCCCGGATGCGCGTCGACTACGTCGACCTCTTCTACTCCCACCGCTACGACCCCCAGACCCCGCTCGAAGAGACCGTGGGCGCGCTCGCCTCGGCCGTGCGGCAGGGCAAGGCGCTCTACGTCGGACTGTCCAACTACCCGACGGAGCAGATGCGGCAGGCTGCCGCGCTCCTGAAGGACCTCGGCACCCCGCTGCTGATCAACCAGCACGCGTACAACATCCTCGACCGCACGATCGAGGACAGCGGGCTGATCGCCGCCTCCGACGAGGTGGGCGCCGGGGTCATCGCGTTCTCCCCCCTCGCCCAGGGACAGCTGACCGACCGTTACCTCGACGGGGTGCCCGCGGACTCGCGGATGGCCGTCGGCCACTTCCTGAAGCGCGACGCGCTCAGCGAGTCCAAGGTCGCCCTGCTGCACGCGCTGAACAAGCTCGCGGGCGAGCGCGGCCAGACCCTCGCCCAGCTCGCGCTGGCCTGGGTGCTGCGGGACGAGCGCGTCACCTCGGTCCTGATCGGGGCCAGCGGCGTCGGGCAGCTCGACCAGAACCTGGCGGTCCTGGACGGGGACGCCCTGGACGACACGGAACTCACCGCGCTCGACGCGCTCCTCGCGGAGCACGGCTTCGGCGCCTGACCCCGGCAGGCGAGGCGGGCGGTGCCGGCCGAGGACCGGCCGGTACCGCCGCCTTGCCGCGCGCCCTCCCCGTCACCGGTCCAGCTCCGCGCGGAACCCGGCGAGCAGCTCCTCGGTGCGGGTGGCGGGCTCGGCATGGGTCACCATCATGTCCATCGCCTGCATGTGCGCGCTGACCTCGTCGTCCTCGTCGAGATAGAGCGCGCCGGTCAGATACTCGATGTAGACCATGTCGCGCACCTCCGGGATCCCGAACCGGAACAGCACGAACGGGCTGTAGGCGCCCGCGTGCGGACCCGTGGCGAACGTGGCGATCTGGAGCGTCACCCGCGGCAGCTCGATCATCTCCAGCAACCGGTCGAGCTGCGCCCGCATCACGGCCCTCGACCCGACCGGTCTGCGCAGCACCGTCTCGTCCAGCACCGCCCAGAACACCGGCGCGTCCTGCCGGTCGAGCAGCGTCTGCCGCTCCAGACGCAGCGCGACATGGCGGTCGATCCGGTCCCGGTCGTGGTCGACCGTACGGCCCACGGATCCGGTGGTCAGGACGGCGTGCGCGTACTCCTCGGTCTGCAGCAGCCCCGGTACGAAGTGCGGCTCGTAGGCGCGTATGGTCCTCGCGGCCTCTTCGAGGCTGACATAGCCGCTGAACCAGTCGGGCAGTATGTCGTGGAACCGCTGCCACCAGCCCGGTTTGTTCGCCTCCTCGGCCAGCCGCAGGAACACCTCGGTCTCCGCCGCGCCCAGCCCGTAGGCGGGGAGCAGGAGTTGTACGTACGGGATCTTGAGGGCGACCTCCGCCGTCTCCATCCGCCGGACGGTGGCCGCGGTGACACGCAGCAGCCTGCCCGCCGCCTCCCGGCCGAGGCCCGCCTTCTCGCGCAGGGCCCGTAGCTGTCTGCCGAGGACGAGCTGCCCGATCGTCGGGGCGGATCGAGGCTCGCTCACACCCCACCCCTGTGTGCCGACTCCATACCCGGGGAGTCTGCCACAGCGGGCATGCCGGGGGCAGGGGCGTGCGGCAACTCCCTTGGCGAAAAACGCCCCTGACGCCCCGTGAGCCACCGGGGCAGCCCGTCACTGCCCGGCCAGCCCGGTCCGCGCCACCCCCCGGACGATCTGCCGCTGGAAGAGGACGAAGACCACCAGCAGCGGCAGCCCCGCGATGACGACGGACGCCATCATCTGCGCGTACCGCAGACCGTACGAGGTCTGCACGTTCACCAGACCGACGGGCAGCGTCATCCCGTTCGGATCGGTGGTGACCAGGAACGGCCACAGGAAGTTGTTCCAGGTCGAGATGAAGGTGAAGATCGCGACCGCCGCGAGCACCGGCCGCGACAGCGGCATCACGATGGTCCAGAACACCCGCCAGCGTCCGGCCCCGTCGACGAACGCCGCCTCCTCCAGCTCGCGCGGCACCCCGTCGAAGAACCGCACGAGGATGAAGACCATGGCGGGCACGGCCACCTGCGGCAGGATCACCCCCCAGTAGGTGTCCACCAGGCCCAGCTGGACCATCTCCGCGAACAGCGGTGCCATCAGCACCTGCGGCGGCACCATGATCCCGGCCAGGACCACCCCGTACAGCGCCTTGCGGCCCCGGAAGTCGGTGCGCGCGAAGCCGTACGCGGCCATCGCGCAGAACACCACCGTCAGCAGGGTGGTGACCACCGAGATGTACGCGGTGTTGAACATCCAGCGCACCAGATCCCCGGCCTCCCACACCTGCCGGTACGCCTGGAGTGTCACGGTGGAGCCGATCCACCGCAGCGGCGTTCCGGTCGCCTCCCCCTCCGGTTTGAACGAGATGGCCACCGCCCAGGCCAGCGGCAGCACCCACACCACGGCCAGCGGCAGCGAGAGCGCCAGCAGGGCCGCCCGGCCCGGGGTCCAGCGGGCCCTGCGGCCCTCGTCGTCCGCGACAGCACTCACGAGGACTCCTCACCACCTCGGCGGGACAGCCGCAGCTGCACCAGGGACACGACCACGATCAGTGCGAAGAAGAGATACGAGACGGCGGACGCGTAGCCGATGCGGTAGCCCGTGAAGCCCGCCTGGTAGACGTACTGGAGGATCGGGCGGGTGGAGTCGTCGGGCCCGCCGCCCGTCATGATGTACACCTGATCGAAGATCTTCAGCGAGGCCAGCACCTGGAGGATCAGCACCACCCCGGTCGTGCGCCGCAGCATCGGCAGCGTGATGTGCCACAGCCGCCGCGCGGCGCCCGCGCCGTCCAGCTCCGCCGCCTCGTACACGTACCGGGGGAGGGACTGCAACGCGGCCAGGTACAGCAGGAAGTTGAAGCCCACCGTCCACCACACGGTGGCGGCGACGACCGACAGCATCGCGTAGCGCTCGTCGGTGAGCCAGCCGATGCCGGGACGCAGGCCGAACGAGGCGAGCAGCTGATCGGCGAAGCCGAAGTCCGACGGGAAGATCACCCACAGGAACAGCAGCCCGACCACTCCGGACGGCATCAGGAACGGAGTGAACCACGCGAGGCGCCACAGCCACCGCACGAAGCGCAGATGGTGGGCGAGCAGCGCGAAGACCAGTCCGCACAGCACCAGCGGGACCGTGGACAGCACGGTGAACCACACGGTGTTGCCCATCGAGGACCAGACATCGGGATCGCCCAGCGCCTCCGCGTAGTTGTCGAGGCCGACGTACACGCCGCCGGAACCGGTGATGTTGTCGCTGCGCAGGCTCATCCCCACCCCGGAGGCCAGCGGCCACAGCAGGAAGAGGGCGTACGTGAGCAGGAAGGGGGCGATGAACAGCAGCCCGTGCTCGGTCCACCGCCGACGGATCCCCGCGCGCCCGGCGGGCCCGGCGCCCGGGGCGGGCCGGTCGGTCGAGGTGGGCCCGGCGGGCCCGGTGACGCTCGTGGTCATACGGAGCCTCCGAGCGGATCCGGCGTGTCCAGCAGCTGCCGCAGCCGCGCCTTGGCCTCGCGCAGCGCGTCGCGGGGGGTACGGGAACCGGTGAGCACCCCGGAGAACACCGCCCCCAGTTCGATCCACATCACGGAGGCCGAGCCCGCGAACCACGCGGGCTGATCGAGCGCGACGTCGTCGATGACCGAGCGGTACGCGGACTGCGGGGTGAGCCGCAGATACGCCGGGTCGTCGAGCGTGGGCAGATAGGCGGGGACATGACCGCCCTCGGCCCAGTCCACCGAGTGCTTCACCATCCAGGCGACGAAGGCGTGCGCGGCCTCGTTCCCGGCGCCCGAGCGGCGCTGCTGGTGCGGCAGGACGAAGGAGTGGCAGTCGGCCTGGACGGCCCCGCTGCCCAGGAGCGCGGGCACCCGGGTCATCGAGAACGGCAGTCCGGAGAGGGTGAAGGTGGTCACCTCCCACTCGCCGTTGAGGTGGAAGGCGGTCTTCCCGCCGTTGAACACGCCGATCGCGCCCGCGTAGTCGGTACGGCGCGCGATCAGCCCCTCGTCGGTGAGCGCCGCCATGTACTCCAGGGCGCGCAGCGCCTTGGCGTCGTCCAGGGCGAGCCGCTTGCCGTCGGCCGACAGCACGGCGCCGCCCGTCTGCGCGTAGAGCGTGGCGAACAGCCGCCAGGGGGTCGCCGCGTCGGGGCCGAGCGTCTCGGTGGTCAGGGCGGGCAGCCCGGTGGCCTTCTTCGCGGCCCGCAGCGCGGCGGTGAACCGCGCTGCCCCGGCGATCGGCCGCAGCTTTCCGCCGTCGTCGAGCAGTCCGGCCCGCCCGCAGATGTCGGTGTTGTAGTAGAGGACCATCGGGTGCGTGTCGAGGGGGACCGCGTACTGCCGGCCGTCGAAGCGCCCGCGCCGCCAGATCTCCGGGGGAAAGCGGTCGGCGCCGATCCCGTACGCGGCCAGCAGACCGGGATCGAACGGGTCGAGCAGCCGACCGGGCGCGAACCCCGCGAGCCGCGCCAGATGGGAGACCGCGACCTCGGGCGCCCGCCCGCCGGCCCCCGCCATGCCCAGCTTCGTGTAGTACGGGCTGCCCCACTGGAGCTGGGTCGCCTCCAGGGCGATGTCCGGGTGCGCGGCGGCGAAGGCGTCGACCATCCGGGACATGGTCACCCCGTCCCCGCCGCCGAACAGGTGCCAGTAGCGCAGCCGGGTGCGGCCCGCGGCTCCGGCGCGGGGCGCCGCGCACCCCGTGGCCATCGCGCCGGTTCCGCCGATTCCCCCGGCGGTGGCCAGCGCGCCGCCCAGCCCGGCGAGCGCGCGTCTGCGGGTCAGCGGGGCGGGCGGTGCCGTCGGTGCCGGAGCCGGTTGTCCCGCCGGGGCGGATCGTCCTGGTCGTCCCATACCTCACCTCGTTGTTCGGTATTTCGGATGACGCACGTCATGGCGAACGGGACGCGACCGTAGGGGGGTTGGAGCTTTCGCGTCAACGACGCGTGCGCCCGCGCGACCGAATTCCCGCGCGCTCCCGCGGTGCCGAGTCTTGACATGCCGCGATGCCGAAACCTGCGGTACCGAGTGCCGATAAACGGAACCACGCCCCAATGAATGGGACTTCAGGGAGTGTCGATCCGTTCGGTTCCTGTCACTGTCGACGGAAGAGGTGGCCGCGTATGACCTCGCAGGTCCGTGACCCGGAGCTGTCCGGGCAACACCTTCAGAGCGCTACCGGGAAAATTCTCCGGCGAGTGGTTCCCCTCTTCGCCGTGATGGTAGCCCTGGCCGCCTTCTCGCTGGTCGCCGCTTTCGCGGTGTGCTTCCTCTCCGAAACCCCGGCTGCGGCGGGAAGCGAGCCGGCGCCGCCGGAGGCCGCCAAGGGGACCGCCGAACCCCTGCACGGAACAGCGTCCCACTGAACAGGACGGCGCCGGTCGTGGACCCGTGCCCGCCGTCGTCCGCTCCCCAGGAGATCACCCCATGCATCTGGCCACCATCGTCCAGCGGGGCCGCCGCACATTCGTGAGCAGGCCGGGCGCCGCTCACCACTGGCGGGCCGCGCCACCGGCCGTCTCGCCGGCCGGCGTCATCGCGGACGGCACGCAACGGCGCACGGGCGACGACGGCCGGGGATCCGGCCTCCGACGGTGACCCCGTCCTGCCGTACCGGCCCGCCACGCTCCACGGGATCGGCCTCAACTACCGCGACACCATCGCGGAGATGGGCTGGGACTCGCCGAGCGAGCCCTATCTCTTCCCCAAGCTCTCCTCCAGCGTCATCGGCACCGGCGAGGCGATCGAGTTCGATCCCACGCTGACCCGGCGGGTCGACTGGGAGACGGAGTTGGCCGTCATCATCGGCACCGAGGCCAGGAACGTGGCGGAGCGCGACGCGGCGGACCACGTCTTCGGCTGCACCGTCGCCAACGACATCTCCGCCCGTGACCTCCAGGAGCGCGACGGAAAGTGGCTGCGCGGCACGGGCCTGGACACCTTCTGTCCGCTCGGCCCGGTCGTGGTCACGGCCGACGGGATCCCCGACCCGCACCGGCTGCGGGTGCGCACCCGGGTCAACGGCGAGACGGTCCAGGACGGCACGACCGCCGACATGGTCTTCCGCGTCCCCGCGCTGATCGCTCATCTCAGCCGGTTCTTCACGCTGCGGCCCGGTGACGTCGTGCTGACCGGGACCCCGGCCGGCTGCGGGGACTTCATGCGGCCCCGGCGCGCGCTGCGGGACGGCGACGTACTGGAGTCGGAGGTCGAGGGGATCGGATGCCTCGTCAACCCCGTACGCGAAGTGGTACGGGAGAGCGCGCCGCGCCCCGGGCGGGCGACGGCCGGCCGTCAGACGGGCGGCAGATAGCCGAGATCGGCCGACAGCTCCCGGCACACCTGCGCCACGACCGGGCCGTACGTCGGCACGAGCGGCTCCATCCGCTCGGCCACGCCCGCCACGCTGATACAGGCGACGGGCAGCCCGGTGTGGTCGAAGACGGCGGTCACCGTCACGGGCTGACGGCTTCCCGGCACGGCTCCCGTACCGCTCCCGCACCGCTCCGATGCCGCTCCCGTACCGTTCATCGCGCGGGGTGTTGACGTGTGCGCGCATGGTGATGGAGCATCAGTCGCCCCGCTCGACGGCGGGAGCCGAGCACAGCGACGCCGAAGGAGCCGCTCATGCGTGCCACAGCGAGGACCGACGGCCCCGCCACCGGTTCCTGAGCGGGTCACCGTGCCGGGCCGCTATCTCGACGTCGACGAACTGACCCTGCGGGCCGAGGCGTTGACCACGGCCTTCCCCGGCCTGGCCGTCCTGCGCCGGATCGGCTCCTCGCGCTCGGGGGAGCCGATCCGGCTGCTCTCCGTCGGCCGGGGCAGCCGCGACGTGCTGGTGGTGGCCGGACCCCACGCCAACGAACCCGTCGGCGGCGTCACGGCGCTGCGGCTGGCCCGCTATCTGTGCGGTCCCTCGAAGCGGGCCGGTACCGGGCGGCGGTCCGGACCCGCCGACACGACCTGGCACTTCGTGCTGTGCGCCGACCCCGAAGGGGCCCGCCGCAACGAGCGGTGGATCAAGGGGCCGATGACCCTCTCCCACTACTTCCGCAACTTCTACCGCCCCGGCCTCGCCGAACAGCCGGAGTGGCTGCCCACCGAACCCGGCGCGGCGCCGCTGCCGGAGACGGCCGCGCTGCTCGGCGTCCAGGACGAGCTGCGCCCCTACCTGCAGTGCTCGCTGCACGGCGTGGACGTGGGAGGCACGTTCGTCCAGCTGACCCGGGGCCTGCCCGGCTTCTCCGGCCGGCTGACCGGATCCGCCCGCGACCTCTCCCTTCCCGTGGAGCGCGGACCCTACGACGCCTTCTTCTGGCCGAGTCCTGGACCGGGCGTCTTCGACATGCCGCGCCCCCGCGAGACGGATCAGGTCGCCACGCGGCCCGCCTCCACGGCCACCTCCACGTGGTCCCATCCGCACCGGTACGGGACGGTGACCGCGATCGTCGAGTCCCCGATGTGGGCGGTCGACGCGGTAGCCGACACCTCCGAGCACCCCGATCCGTACGGTGCGCTGGGGAGCGTCAGCCGCACGCTCGCCGAGGAGACGCGCCACCTCTCCGGCCTGCTGGAGCGGGTGGCCCCCGGCCTCCCCGACAGCGCGGAGCCCCTGCTCACCCCCGTCACCGAATACCTCGCCGTCTCCGCCGACCTGGCCGGGGAGTGGTCTCCTGAGACCGCACTCGGCCCGTCCGGCTCCCTGCCCCCGATGAACCGCGCACGCGTCACGGCGCTGCGGATCGCCGCGCGCCGGCTCATGATGCGCTCGGCCGGGCTGCTCCACCAGATGCTCGACGACGGCGGCGAGGGCGCGTCGGGGCACCGGCTCGCACGGGGGCCCGCGCCCGAGGTCCGGGCCGAGCTGCAACGTTTCCTCACCGAGGGGTGCGAAGCGTTCGAGGCCGACTTCCGTACGCGCTGGATACCCGTGAGCGACCAGGTCGAGCACCAGTTCAGGGTGGTCCTGGCCGCCGCCGAACTGGCCGCGCGGACCACGCGGCTGCCGGGTCCCGCGGACGGCGGCTCACCGGACGACGCCGTTCCGCGGCCGGTGGTGGTGCGGGCATGACATCGACCCCTCTACCCCACGGACGGTCAATGCGCAGTCGAACGACGAAAATCGTGCCGAATCAGGGCTGCCCGGGGGGCCGCCGGGCTACGCTCGACACGTGACCTGCACACTGTTCGAGAAGATCCGGGAATTCCGAGAAGGGAAGGGATGCCGGTGCACCGGCCGCAGCACACGGTCACCCTCCCGCTGCTGGAGCGTGAACCCGAACTCGCCGCGGCGGCCCACGCCGTGGACGCCCTGTGCGGACCCTCGCCCACCGGCGGACTCCTCGTCTACCGGGGCGCGGCAGGTCTCGGCAAGACCACGCTGCTCAGCGAGGTGCGGCGACTGGCCGCCGGGCGCTGCACGGTGTGGAACGCGCGCGGCGGCGAGACCGTCACGCCCGGCCCGTTCGATCTCGTACAGCAGCTGCTGCGCACCGTCCTGACGCCGGATCAGCCGCCGGAGGGAGCCACCGCCGCGCCCGCGGACCCGCGCGGAGCGGCCGGCCCCGGCGACGAACGGCACGGCGCGGACCAGAGGCCCCACCCGTACGAACGGCACGGCGCGCGCGAACGCACCGACGAGGGCCCGCTCTCACCGGTCCCACCGGTGGCGGCGACGGCGGGCATCCGGGCGCTGCTCGGCGACCGCTACGAGATAGTCGGCCCGGCCCTCGGCGTCACCTCGCCCGGCGAGCAGCACGCCGACCCGCAGGGCGTCAGGGACGGACTCGACGCCCTGGTCGAGCGGCTCGCCGCGCGGCGCGGCCCGCTGCTCCTCGTCGTGGACGACGCGCAGTGGGCCGATCTGGAAACGCTGTCCTGGCTCGCCTCCTTCGCCCGGCGCCTCGGGCGCGGGCTGCCCGTCCTCGTGGTCGTGGCCTACCGCACGGAAGAGGCCATCGGCGAGACCGAGCGGCAGCTGCGCACCCTCGGCACCCACGCCCGACTGCTCGTCACCCTGCGCGAGTTGACCGGCGAGGCCACCGCCGCCCTCACCCGCGCCGCGCTCGGCGAGCACGCCGACGACCTGTTCTGCCGCGAGGTGTGGGCGGTCACGGGCGGCAACGCGTACGAGGCGGTGGAGCTGCTCGCCAAGGTGAGCGACAGCGGGCTGAGCCCGGTCGAGGAGAGCGCGGGCGAACTGCGCGCCCTGGGCGCCTCGGCGCGCGGCACCGGTCTGATCACCCGGCTGGAGCAACTCGGCACGGCCACCACCCGGTTCGCCTGGGCCGCCGCGATCCTCGGCACCGACATCTCCCTGGATCTCGCCGTCTCGCTGGCGGGCATGAACCACGAAGAGGCCGCCGAGTGCGCCGAACGGCTGCGCACCGCGCGCATCCTCGTCGGCACCGACCCGCTGGAGTTCGTCCATCCGCTGATCGCGGGGTCGGTCTACCGCGCGATCCCGCCCGGGGTGCGCACCGCGATGCACGGGCTCGCCGCCTGGGCCGTCTCCCGCAGCGGCCGGGGAGCCGCCGCGGCGGCTCCGCACCTCCTCGAAGTGCATCCCGACGGCGACCCCGAACTGGTCGAACAGCTCCGCGAGGCCGCCGCGGAACACCTCGCGGTCGGCGCGCCGGACGCCGCCCGCCGCTGCCTCGAACGCGCCCTGCTGGAACCGCCGTTGTCGTCCGTGCGCACCGTTCTGCTGTACGAGCTGGGCTGTGCGACGCTGCTCACCTCACCGGCCACGACGGTCGGCCATCTGCGGGCGGCGCTGGACACCCAGCAACTGGACGATCCGCTGCGGGTGGACGTGGTCTTCCGGCTCTCCCAGGCCCTCACCCACAACAACCAGACCGGCGACGCCGCCCATGTGGTGGCAGCCGAGGCCGCCAGGACCCCCGACGGCCCGGCCAGGATGCGGCTCCAGGCCGCGCACTTCCTCTGGGAGGGCGTCCAGGCCATCGAGGACGACGGCCCCGACCGCTCGCGGCGGCTGGCCGGGATGGCGGGCGGGCTCGCCGGGCGCGGCAGCACCGAGCGCGTGCTGCTGATGCTGCGCGCCTTCGACGGCACGGCCCGGGGCGAGAGCGCCGAGGAGATCGTCCAGATCGCCGAACGGGCCCTGGTGGACGGCGGACTGCCGACCGGGGTCGGCTGGACCGACTCCGCGTGGGGCTTCGAACCGCCCGCCCTGCTCGGTCTCTCCTACGCCTTCGCCGACCGGCTGGACCGCGCCGAGTCGCTGTTCACCGAGGCGCTGCGCGCCTTCGAGATCTCCGGCTGGAGCGGTGGTCATCTGTCGTTCGCCCACGCCCTCGTCGGATACGTCCAGCGCAGGCGCGGCCGGCTCGCGGACGCCGAGATGTATCTGCGCGAGAGCCTGCGGCTGGCCGACCGCGTCGGCGACGGCCTCCCCATGCACTGGGACGCGGCCTGCATGCTCATCGACACCCTGCTGGCGCGCGGCCATGTCGACGAGGCCGCGGCGGCGGCCGAGCGCTACACGTTCGCCACCCCGTACTCCTCCTCCATCGTCATCCCCGACGCGCCGTCGGTACGGGGACGGCTGCTGCTCGCGCTGGGCCGCAAGGACGAGGCGATCGCCGAACTGGAGGCGACGGGAGAGGCGTTGGTCTCGCGAGGCCGGCACAACGTCGTCATGGCGCCCTGGGCCGTCGATCTGGCGCGGGCCGTCGCGGAGGACGACCCGAGGCGCGCGGCGCGGCTCGCCTCGTACGCCCGCGACCGGGCGGAACGATTCGGTACGCACACCGCCATCGGTGTCGCGCTGTGCGGCGCGGCCGTTCTGAAGGAGGGCCCGGCCCGGGTCGAGCTGCTGGCCCAGGCGGTCGCCCATCTCGAAGCCTCGCCCTGCCGGTACGAACTGGCCGTCGCGCGCGTGGAGTACGGCATCGCGGCGGGCTTCCCCGCCGAGCTGGGCTGCGGGCTCGATCTGGCGGAGCGCTGCGGCGCGGACGGTCTGGCGGACCGGGCCCGGCGCGCGATGGAGTCCCGGCACGTGAAGCGCTGACCGGCGGGCCGGGCGACTCCCGGCACCCGGCCCGGTGTCCGGGGCGGGGCGGGGACGGTCGGGACGGTCGTCCCCGGGCGGTAGTCTCGCTGTCCGGCCGATGTCGGTCCCCGGCCGTGCCGGGCCCGTCACACAGCCCCCGTCCACACGGCCCCTGTCCACGCAGCCCCGTCCGCACAGCCCCCGTCCACGCTTCCCCAGGAGACCGGAACCCCTTGCCCGAGGAGCCAGCCCCCACCGCCCCGGGCGCCGTCGGCGCCGCCGCCCTGCGGGCCGACTGCGACAACTGCTTCGGACTGTGCTGCGTCGCGCTCACGTTCTCCGTCTCGGCGGACTTCCCGGTCGACAAGAAGGCCGGTGATCCCTGCCGTAATCTGCGCACCGACTTCCGCTGCGGTATCCATCGCGAGCTGCGCGGCCGGGGCTTCCGGGGCTGCACGGTGTACGACTGCCTCGGCGCCGGACAGAAGGTCTCGCAGATCACCTTCGGCGGCCGGGACTGGCGCGGGCACCCGGAGAGCGCCGCGGAGATGTTCGCCGCGCTGCCCGTGATGCGGCAACTCCACGAACTGCTCGGCTATCTGAACGAGGCCCTGGCCCTGGAGCGGGCCCGCCCCCTGCACGGCGAGATCCGCCGCGCGCTGGAGGAGACCGAGCGCCACAGCCTGACCGGCCCCGAGGAGCTGCTGCGGCTGGATGTGGCGGCGTGCCGCGCGGCCGTCAACCCGCTGCTGCTGCGCGCGAGCGAACTGGTACGGGCCCGTGTGCGCGGTAAGGGCGGGCGCGGGAACCACCGGGGCGCCGACCTCTTCGGCGCCCGGCTCAAGGGCGCCGACCTGCGCGGCGCCGACCTGCGCGGCGCGTACCTGATCGCGGCGGACCTGCGCGGCGCCGACTTGCGGCAGGCCGATCTGATCGGCGCCGACCTGCGGGACGCGGATCTGCGCGGCGCCGATCTGACCGGTGCCCTCTTCCTCGTCCAGCCCCAGCTGAACGCCGCGAAGGGGGACCCGGCCACCAGGATCCCGCCCTCGTTCACCCGGCCAGGTCACTGGTAGCGCGGCCGGATCCCGGCCGCGCTACCAGTGACCT
>NZ_QQNA01000358.1 GCF_003346515.1 Streptomyces corynorhini | reverse complement strand
CGACCAGGCCGCGCAGCTCGTCCGGCCGTTCGATGACGAACGGCCGGTCCAGTGAGGCGAGTACGCCGGGCAGCCAGTCGAGCCGTTCCACCCGCAGCTCGACGCGGCACCACCGCTCGTCGCGCGCCGTCCCGTCCCGCGCCGCCTCCTCCTCTTCCCGCGCCGATGTCTCCTCCCGGGCCGCCTCCTCCTCTTCCCGCGCCGACGTCTCCTCCCGGGCCGATTCCTCTTCCGCTGTTTCCTCTTCCGCCGTTCCCTCTTCCACCGCCTCCTCCGCCACGAGCGCGACGCTCTCCGGCAGCCGGGTGCGGATCTGCTCGGCCGTCGCCCGGATCCGCAGCGTCACCGCGTGCCGGTACGGAGCCGTGGCGAGCCCCGTCAGGACGCGCTCCACCGGATCGACGTCCTCGGGAGGGGCGAACGCGCCGGACAGGGGCCTCGCGGCGGCGATACGGTCCAGCCGGAACGTCCGGTCCTCGCCGAGCGCGGGATCCGCGCCCGTCACGTACCACCTGCCCGCGTGCGCGACCAGCCCGTACGGGTGCACCGCGCGTTCGCCGCTCCGGCCGTCGGCGGACGTGTACCGGATCGCGACCGGCCGGTGACGGCGCACCGCGTCGGCGAGCGTGAGCAGGACCTCCGTCTGCGGGGCGGGCGTCGCGCCGGGCGTCGCGCCGGGCGTCGCGCCCGGGGGCGGCGCCGTGAAGGCAAGGGAACCGAGCACGGCGTCGAGCCTGCGGCCGAGTCGTTCCGGCAGCACCCGCCGGACCTTCGCCGCCGCCGTCCCGCTCGCCGCTCCCGTGGCCGTCAGCAGACCGGCCCGCTCGCCCGCGACCAGCCCGAGCAGCACGGCGAGCGCCTCGTCGTCGCTCAGCATCAGCGGCGGCATCCGGTAGCCCGGGGCGAGCCGGTAGCCGCCGTAGCGACCGCGCACCGACTCGACGGGCACGTCGAGGTCGAGGAGGTGGCCGACGTACCGCCGCACCGTGCGCTCGTCGACGCCGAGCCGGCCGGCGAGTTCGGCCACGGTCCTGGTGCCGCCCGACTGGAGCAGCTCCAGCAGGGTGAGTACGCGGGCGATGGGTCGGGCCATACCGGCAAGTCTGCCGTGGATACCGGGCGGATTCCGCCCGGTATCGGTCGTAGCGTGCGGTCGAGGGCACCGCGTGGTGCCATCGAAGAGCACCGACCGACTGGAGCGACCACCATGGACTTCGTCTCGATCCGCGTCATCACCGACGACATCGACCGCCTCGTCGACTTCTACGAGCGCGCCACCGGAGTGCGGGCGGAGCGGATCACCGAGGACTTCGCGGAGCTGAGGACCGCCTCGGCCACCCTCGCCATCGGCAGCACCCGTACCGTCCCGCTGTTCGCGCCCGGTTCCGCCCGTCCGGGCGACAACCACAGCGTCATCCTCGAATTCCTGGTCGACGACGTGGACAGCGTCCACCGGAACCTGACCGGCTTCGTGACGGACTTCGTCAACGAGCCCACCACCATGCCCTGGGGCAACCGCTCGCTGCTGTTCCGCGACCCCGACGGCAACCTCGTCAACTTCTTCGCCCCCGCCACCCCGGCCGCCGTCGAGAAGTTCGCCCGCCCTCGCTGATACCTCTCATTGAGAGCTAAAATGGGGCGTATGGCCACAGACGAGTTCCCCGACTCGCTCGCCGCCACGCTGGCAGGCGTCCAGCGCACCATCCGGCGGCGGCTGCGCCCCACCCTGGCCAGCCCGCCGCTGCGCGGCGCGCAGGTCGAGCTGTTGCGGCTGGTCGCGGCCCGCCCCGGGATACGGGTGTCGGACGCGGCCAAGGAGCTGTGCCTCGCGGGGAACTCCGTCTCCACCCTGGTCAACCAGCTCAGCCGGGCGGGCTACCTGCGCCGCGAGACCGATCCGGAGGACCGGCGCTCCGCCCTGCTCCTGCCCACCCAGGCCGCCACGTCGCGGCTGGGCGAGTGGGAGGCGGGCCGCTCCGCTCTCGTACGGGAGCAGGTGGCACGGCTGGCCGAGGAGGACAGGGCGGCCCTCGCGGCGGCCCTGCCCGCGCTGCGCAGGCTCGCCCAGAACCTGCGCGAGGAAGGGGAGGAGGGCCCATGATCCGGAGATCGGCCGGTACGGGAAGCGCCCAGGGCATCGGCGGTTCCGGGGACACCGGCGGCGCCGACGCCGTCAGCTGCAGCGGGCTGACGTACGCGTTCGGGGACACCAAAGCGGTCGACGACCTCGACCTCTCGGTCCTGACCGGCGAAGTCTTCGGGCTGCTCGGCCCCAACGGCGCGGGCAAGACCACCGCCATCCGCTGCGTCACCACGCTGCTGCCCGTCCCCGGCGGCATGGTGCGAGTCTTCGGCCACGACGCGGCGAAGGAGAAGATGGCGGTCCGCCGCCTGCTCGGCTACGTACCGCAGCAGCTGTCCGCCGACGCCGCGCTGACCGGCCGTGAGAACGTCACGCTGTTCGCCCGCGTCTTCGACGTCCCGCGCCGCGAGCGCGCCGAGCGCGTCGCGCAGGCACTGGCCGCCGTCGACCTGACGGGCTTCGCCGACCGGATGGCCTCGACGTACTCCGGCGGCATGATCCGCCGCCTCGAACTCGCCCAGGCGCTGGTCAGCGCGGTCCGGCTGCTGATGCTGGACGAGCCGACCATCGGCCTCGACCCGATCGCCCGGACGAGTGTGTGGGAGCACATCAACTCCGTACGGCGGGCCACCGGCATGACCGTCCTGGTCACCACGCACTACATGGACGAGGCCGATCAGTACTGCGACCGGGTCGCCCTGATGCACCGGGGCCGCATCCACGCCCTCGGCACCCCCGACGAGCTGCGGGCCGAGCTGGGGCAGCGGCGCGTGGCCGCCGGAAGCGCCGGGGACCAGGACCCGCTGCCGACCCTGGAGGACGTCTTCCGGGACGTCGCGGGCAGCGGTCTCGACGACGAGGGAGGCGACTTCCGCGATGTCAGGAGCACCCGCAGGACGGCGACCCGCGTCGGCTGAGGCCGACGGCGCCACGAGCGTCCGGGCCGCCGGATCCGACCGGCCCAACCTGCTGCTCGTACCACCGAGGGCCCGCACCGGCTGGCGCGTGCTGCCGGCCAGGGTCGTGGCGATGTGCGCGGTGGAGCTGCAGAAGCTGCGCCACGACCGTACGGAGCTGTACACGAGGGCCGTCCAGCCCGCGCTGTGGCTGCTGATCTTCGGTGAGACCTTCACCAGGATCAAGGCCATCCCGACCGGCGGCATCCCGTACATCGACTTCCTCGTGCCCGGCATCATCGCCCAGTCCGCGATGTTCATCGCGATCTTCTACGGCATCATGATCATCTGGGAGCGCGATGCCGGGATCCTGACCAAACTGCTGGTCACCCCGACCCCCCGGGCCGCCCTGATCAGCGGCAAGGCGTTCGCCTCGGGGGTGAAGGCGCTGATCCAGGCGGTCGTGGTGATCGTCATCGCGGCGGCCCTCGGGGTGGGGCTGACCTGGAATCCGCTGCGGCTGCTCGGTGTGGCCGTCGCCGTGATCCTCGGTTCGGCCTTCTTCTCCTGTCTGTCGATGACGATCGCCGGTATCGTGCTCACGCGCGACCGGCTGATGGGCATCGGACAGGCCATCACCATGCCGCTGTTCTTCGCCTCGAACGCGCTCTACCCCGTGGCGATCATGCCCGGCTGGCTCCAGGTCGTCAGCAAGATCAACCCGTTGAGCTATCAGGTCGACGCGTTGCGCGGGCTGCTGCTCGGCACCCCGTCGCATCTGCCGCTCGACTTCGGTGTGCTGCTGGTGGCGGCGGTGCTGGGGATCGCGGCGGCCTCGTCCCTGCTGGGACGCCTGGCGCGCTGACACCGTCGGCCGCGCCCGCGCCCGCGCCGTCCGCCGTGTCCCCGTCCGTCAGATCCTCGGCCGCCGTGTCCCCGTCCGTCAGGTCCCCGGCCGCCGCGTCCCCGTCCGTCAGGTCCCCGGCCGCCGCGCTGTCCGCCGCGTCCCCGTCCGCGGCGTCCGCCGCGTCCCCGGCGGCCGGTCCTGGCGGCGCCGACACCGCGACCAGCCCGCCCAGCAGCAGCGCCGCGAGCGTACGGGCCCACTCCTCGTCCACCGGCTCCGCGCTGACCAGCGAACGGTGCACCACCGCACCGGCGATCACGTCGAAGATCAGATCCGCGGTCCTGGCCGCGCTCGCCGCATCCCGCTCACGGGGGAGTTCACCGCGCTGCTGCGCGCGCTCCCGGCCGAGCACCACCAGCCGTTTCTGCCGCGCCACGATCGAGTCGCGGATCCGGCCGCGCAGCGCGCGGTCCCTGGTGGACTCCGCGACCACCGCCATGAGCGACGTCTTGGCCTCCGGCCGGTCCAGCAGCGCGCCGAACTGGAGTACCACGCCCGTCACATCGGCGGACAGACTGCCGCGGTCGGGCAGTTCCAGCTCGTCGAAGAGGACCGCGACCGCGTCCACCACCAGTTCGCTCTTGCCCGCCCACCGCCGGTAGAGCGTGGTCTTGGCGACGCCCGCCCGCGCCGCCACGTCGCCCATCGTCAGCTTGGACCAGCCCAGTTCACCCAGCGCTTCCCGGGTCGCCTCCAGGATCGCCGAGTCGGCCTCGGCGCTGCGGGGGCGCCCCCCGCGCGCGCCGGAGCGGCTGTCGCGGGAACGGCCGTCGCTGCGCATGTCCGCGACCATACCGGCCGGTACGCCGGTGAGCGGTGCCTCGTACGTGGCCGGTTCGTACGGGGAAGTCTGTACAGGTGAGCGACGAGGCGGTTACGCTACGGGCCGTAGCGAAAGCGGGGTGGGAGCGCAGGCGCGCCCACCGCTTTTCTCCAGGGCGCGCGGAGGGGGGAGGATGTACTCATGCAGCCTAGGAACATGTCCATGAGCGGCGTCGTCGACCTCGCCGCGGTGAAGGCGGCCGGCGAGGCCAAGGTCAAGGCGGAGCAGGCCAGGGCCGAGGCGGCCCGTCAGGGCGGCGCCGCCGCCGTACCCCCCTCCCGTCTGGTGATCGACGTCGATGAGGCGGGCTTCGAGCGCGAAGTCCTCCAGCGTTCCACCGAGGTCCCGGTCGTCATCGACTTCTGGGCCGAGTGGTGCGAGCCGTGCAAGCAGCTGAGCCCCGTGCTGGAGCGGCTGGCGCGCGAGTACAGCGGCCGGTTCGTGCTCGCCAAGATCGATGTCGATGCCAATCAGATGCTGATGCAGCAGTTCGGGATCCAGGGCATCCCCGCCGTCTTCGCGGTGGTGGCCGGCCAGGCGCTGCCCCTCTTCCAGGGCGCGGCACCCGAGACCCAGATCCGGCAGACCCTCGACCAGTTGATCCAGGTGGGCGAGGAGCGCTTCGGCCTCACCGGGATCGCGGTCGACGCCGAGGCCGAGGAGGGTACCGACGGCGAGGCCGAGGAGGCCCCCGTACCGGTGGGTCCTTACGACGCCCTGCTGGCCGCGGCCGTGGAGGCGCTGGACGCCAACGACTTCGCGGGCGCCTCCGCCGCGTACCGCGAGGTCCTGTCCGACGACCCGGGCAACACGGAGGCCAAGCTCGGCCTCGCCCAGGCCGAACTGCTCGCGCGGGTGCAGGGACTCGACCCGACGGCGGTGCGCAAGGAGGCGGCGGAGCGGCCGGCCGACATCCAGGTCCAGTTCGCCGCCGCCGATCTCGACCTGGTCGGCGGCCATGTGGACGACGCCTTCGGGCGGCTGGTCGATGTCGTACGCCGTACGTTCGGTGACGACCGGGAGGCCGCGCGGGTGCGGCTGCTGGAGCTGTTCGAGGTCATCGGCGGTGACGATCCCCGGGTGACGGGGGCCCGTCAGGCCCTGGCCAGAGTCCTCTTCTGATCTGTTGACGTGCGGGCCGGCCGGCCCGCACGGCCGACTCCGCGGCACCCTTGCGGATTTGGCGACTCAACGACAGCGGTGGCGGCGTTTTACCAAATCTTGATAATCACCGCCACTGTTACTCGCAGTAAATCAACCCCCCCGTTCTGTCCTGCTATGGGCAATAATCACCGCTTGTGTCGCGCCGGTACGTGACACCCTGTGTGGCCGTCCGATGCCGCCGGGTCGGTTACCGGTTATCGGGCCGTTACTAGCCAGTAACGAACCCCCTTGTGTCATGGGCGTGAATGCACGACGATCGGCGACGCTCGGTCCGATTCCGTACCAGCACGGCAGCCGGCCGTGCCTGCCGGAGCCGGGTCCCCACCGGGCGGTCCGGTGGCGCTGCCGCCGGTCCGGACAGGGGGGTTCCTGCCGCAATTGGCAGGGCCTGTCCAGAGGTTGCGCGAACGCGTGGCCAGTGGTTGTCGCTCGGGGGTGATCGCCGGTGCTTCGGACGCGGTTAGCGCCTCCGGGACGGGCGCTCTCCTTCCCGAGGACGTAGCACTTCTCCCCTCCCAGGACGGGCTTCCGCCCGATCCGGAGATGTACGTCCGAGAAGGAGGACATTCATGGAGTCCCAGATTCGTGGCGGGACCAGATGGAAGCGGTTCGCCGTCGTCATGGTGCCCAGTGTGGCCGCGACGGCGGCGATAGGCGTGGCTCTCGCACAAGGGGCACTGGCGGCGTCGTTCAGTGTGTCGGGCCAGAGTTTCAAGGTGAGCGCGGACCAGCTGGTCGGTTACGACTTCATTCAGTACGGCAGCATTGACGCGGGAACGGATCTCAAGGGCAACAAGACCGCGAATCCGGTCGCCGTCTCTGGATTCAGCAGGGCCACGATCACCAACATGTGCCAGTCGGTGGTCACTCCTGACGTGCCGCTCTTCGGCAACATCAGCCTGGAGCTGCGGGCCGGTACGAACGCGAAGAAGCCGGTCACCGCGACCAACATCTACATCGATGTCGCGCAGTTGGAGGCCGACGCCGAGTTCGAGAACATCGACATCGGTGTGGCGGCCGGCGACAAGACCAACAAGACCGGCATCAACCCCGGTGACCAGGCCAACCCGTACGGTTTCGCGCAGCGGGCCGACAAGGCGACACTCAGCAAGGTGGAGCAGACGGCCTGGGCGACCACGGCCGGCACCTTCAAGCTCAGCAATCTGAGCCTGAAGCTGCACAAGGGCGTCAAGGAGTGCTTCTAAGCACCCGTCCGGGCGGGCGGGTTTCCCCCGTGACGGGGCCCGTCCGCCCTATCCGAACTCTCTCTCACGCAACACCGGTACCAGGGAGCTGTTTTCCATGAGCGCCGAGTCCACAGGTTCCCGCGGATTCACCTACTGGCGGCTGCGGTTCCGTGCGTGGCGGGGCACCCGGCCATTCTGGGCCGGACTGTTCACTCTCCTCAGCGGACTGCCCATTGCCTATTTTCCCTATGCCGAGTTGCATTTCGGCGGTCTCACGCTGGCCATGTCCACCACGGCCGGCGCGGGTTCGCTGATCATCGGCGTTCTGCTGGTGACGCTCGGGCTGACCATGTGGTTCCAGAGCATCGTCCGGGTCTTCGCCGGAGTCGCCGCGATCCTGCTGGCGCTCGTATCGATTCCCGTCTCCAATCTCGGCGGCTTTCTGCTGGGCTTCCTGCTCGCCCTGCTCGGTGGAGCGCTCTCGATCTCCTGGGCGCCGGGCGCCCCGGCCGAGCCGCACTCCCCGTACGACACCCCCCACGAGACACCGGCGCCCGGTGGCACCGGTGCGTCCTACCTCCCCGGTCCGCGCGAGGGGGAGGGCTCGAACGCGATGGATACCACTGCCCAAACCAACGGCGGGAGGAACAGTGCGGGGTGACGACGAGCAGCGTGTCGCGGCCGGAGGCGCTGGGGAACGAGTACGCAGAGGGCCGCGTCACGCGGCTCCCAGAAAGTCGCTCCTGACGAAGCTTCAGATACCCGCGGGCAAGGCGATGGCCCTGGCCGCGATGCCGACGGCCGTCTTCGTGGGCATGGGGCTCACCCCCAGGCTCGCGATGGCCGACGACAAGGACATCCCCTTCGCCCCCGGCCCGTGCGTGACCCGCTCGGACGAGCCGGACGCCTCGGAGTCGCCCGCGCCCTCGGACTCACCCTCACCCTCACCCTCCCCGTCCGCGTCCGCGTCGGACTCCGCGAACGCGAACGCGGACGCGAGCGGGTCGCCCTCGCCCTCGCCTTCGTCCTCGGCGTCGTCCGGGAGTACGGACGCGGGTACGAGTACGAGTACGGGCAGGGATACGAGCGCGGAGAGCGGCCGGAGTACGGCGAAGGGCGACGAGCCCGCGGCCGTCGCACCCCCGGAACCGTCCGCCACCTCCACCCCGTCCGTCACCCCGACCCCGACCCCGACCCCGACGAAGTCGTCCGGTCTCCTCGACCCGCTGGGCCTGGGCGATGTCCTGGGCGGGCTCCTCGGCGGCGGCAAGAGCGAGACCGCCGACCCGGAGCCGAGCCCCTCGGCCACGGCGACGGGGAAGCCGGAGCCTTCCGCGACGCCGTCCACCACCCCCTCCGGCGGCCAGGCGTCCCCGAAGCCGGACCAGGGCACGGACAAGGACAAGGACGCGACGGACGGCGGCAAGACCGGCGGCAAGACCGGCGGTGACAAGACCGGCGGCGGCAAGACCGGCAAGACCGACGCCGCTGCCGCCGCCAAGGAAGCGATCGAGGAAGCCGCCGACCGGGCCGGCGCCACGGTCGAGGAGCTGGACGAGGCCGCCCGGGGGCTCGCGGCCCACGTGGACGACGACATCCCGGCGGGCGCGGGCGGCAAGGAGCCGTTCCCCTGCCCCACCGCCGACCCCGACGCCCTGGCCGCCGCGCAGCGCGAGCCGGGGATCCCGCTGCTGCCCGACGACCCGTGGCAGCTGGACAGTTCGCTGCTGACGCTGACCGGCCTCGACTACAAAGGCATCGTCGAGGTCCGAACGGGCAGCGGCAAGACCAAGAAGGCGCTCAAATTCACCGCCGCGTCGCTGGACATCAAAGACCTGCACCAGACCGTCGTCCACCCCGCGGGCAAGACGGGCCACGTCAAGGCCCGCACCGGCTCCACCTCCACGATCCGCGGCGGCGAGGTGACCATGTACACGGAGGAGCTGAAGGGCAACCTCTTCGGCCTCATCCCGGTCACCTTCAGCCCGCAGACCCCGCCCCCGCTGAACATCCCCTTCGCCTTCTTCACCGACGCGCAGGTGATCCAGGCGGGCCAGTTCGGCGGGACGCTCACCGTCCCCGGCCTCCAGAACTACGTGACGGACTGAACACCGGGCCCCACCCACCCCGGCAGCCACGGGCAGTGCTGTGGCCCGCACCGATCAGGTCGGTGCGGGCCACAGTCGTGCAGGCCGGGCGCGGGACGCGTCAGTCCTTGTCGGCGCCGCCCAGGTGGTGGACGCGGACCATGTTCGTCGTGCCGGGGACGCCGGGAGGAGAGCCCGCCGTGATGATCATGGCGTCGCCCTCGCTGTAGCGCTGGAGCTTCAGCAGCTCCTCGTCCACCAGGTCGACCATCTCGTCCGTGCTGCTCACCCAGCGCACGATGAAGGACTCCACGCCCCAGCTCAGCGCCAGCTGGTTACGGGTCGACTCGTCGGTGGTGAAGGCCAGGATGGGCTGCTCCGCGCGGTAGCGGGAGAGCCGCCGCGCCGTGTCGCCGGACTGGGTGAAGGCGACCAGCGCCTTGCCGCCCAGGAAGTCCGCGATCTCGCAGGCCGCGCGGGCGACCGAACCGCCCTGGGTGCGCGGCTTCTTGCCGGGGACCAGCGGCTGGAGGCCCTTGGAGAGCAGCTCCTCCTCCGCCGCGACCACGATCTTCGACATCGTCTTGACGGTCTCGATCGGGTACGCGCCGACCGAGGACTCGGCGGAGAGCATGACCGCGTCCGCGCCGTCCAGGATCGCGTTGGCGACGTCGGACGCCTCGGCGCGCGTCGGCCGGGAGTTGGTGATCATCGACTCCATCATCTGGGTCGCCACGATCACCGGCTTGGCGTTGCGGCGGCACAGCTCGATGAGGCGCTTCTGCACCATCGGGACCTTTTCGAGCGGATACTCGACGGCCAGGTCGCCACGGGCCACCATGACGCTGTCGAAGGCCGCGACGACGGCCTCCATGTTGGCCACCGCCTGCGGCTTCTCGACCTTGGCGATGACGGGGACCCGGCGGCCCTCCTCGTCCATGATCTTGTGGACGTCCAGCACGTCGTGGGCGTCGCGGACGAAGGAGAGCGCGACCATGTCGCAGCCCATCCGCAGTCCGAAGCGCAGGTCGTCGATGTCCTTCTCCGACAGGGCGGGCACGTTGACGGCCGCGCCGGGCAGGTTGATGCCCTTGTGGTCGGAGATCACACCGCCCTCGATGACGATGGACTTGACCTCGGGACCCTCGACCGAGACGACCCGCAGCTCCACGTTGCCGTCGTTGATCAGGATCTGGTCGCCCTTGGAGACGTCGCCGGGCAGACCCTTGTAGGTGGTGCCGCAGATCGACTTGTCGCCGGGGACGTCCTCGGTGGTGATGGTGAACTCGTCACCGCGCACCAGCTCGACGGGGCCCTCGGCGAAGGTCTCCAGGCGGATCTTGGGGCCCTGGAGGTCCACCAGCACGCCCACGGCGCGGCCGGTGTCGGCCGCCGCCTTGCGGACGCGGTGGTACCGCTCCTCGTGCTCCGGGTGGCTTCCGTGGCTCATGTTGAGACGGGCCACGTTCATACCGGCCTCGATGAGGGACTTCAGCTGCTCGTACGAGTCGACGGCTGGGCCCAGTGTGCAGACGATTTTGGAACGGCGCATGAGGCGGATCCTATCGGTTTGTTTCGTCGCGGAATATTCCGTCTGGTGGAAAGTACAAATGGGCGGAGGTCCGCTCAGGCGATAACCGTTCGACCTTCGTCCACCAGCGCGAAAGTCTGCTGCGCGATTTCCAGCTCCTCGTCGGTCGGGACAACGGCCACCGCCACCCGGGCGTCCCGCGGCGAGATGATCCGCGGCTTGTCGGAACGTACGGCATTGAGACCGGCGTCCACGGCCAGGCCCAGGGTCTCCAGGCCCGCCACCGCAGCTTCCCGCACCGGCGCCGCGTTTTCCCCCACACCCGCCGTGAAGACCACCGCGTCCACCCGGCCGAGTACCGCCGTGTACGCGCCGATGTACTTCTTCAGCCGGTGGACGTAGATGTCGAATGCGAGCCGGGCCCGCTCGTCCCCCGCGTCCACCCGGCGGCGGATCTCCCGCATGTCGTTGTCCCCGCAGAGGCCGACCAGACCGCTTTTCTTGTTGAGGAGTTCATCGATCTCGTCCACGGACATTCCGGCCACCCGCTTGAGGTGGAAGGTGACCGCCGGGTCGATGTCCCCCGAGCGGGTCCCCATCACCAGCCCCTCCAGCGGCGTCAGCCCCATCGAGGTGTCCACGCAGCGCCCGCCCGCGACCGCCGACGCCGAGGCGCCGTTGCCCAGGTGCAGCACGATCACGTTCACGTCGGCCGGTTCCCTGCCGAGCAGTTCGGCCGTCTTGCGCGAGACGTACGCGTGCGAGGTGCCGTGGAAGCCGTAGCGGCGGATCCGGTGCGCGTCGGCGGTCGCCACGTCGATCGCGTACCGGGCGGCGTGCTCCGGCATCGTCGTGTGGAACGCCGTGTCGAAGACCGCGACCTGCGGCAGGTCGGGGCGCAGCCGCTGCGCGGTACGGATCCCGGTGAGGTTCGCCGGGTTGTGCAGCGGCGCCACCGGCACCAGCCGCTCGATCTCGGCCAGCACGGCGTCGTCCACCACGGTCGGCGCGGTGAACTTCAGCCCTCCGTGCACCACCCGGTGGCCGATGGCCGCCAGTTCGGGGGAGTCGAGGCCGAGCCCGTCGCGCGCCAGCTCCGCCGAGACCGCCTCCAGCGCTTCCGTGTGGTCGGCGATCGGGCCCGTACGCTCCCGCTTCCCGCTTCCGTCGGCGTCGCCCCCGTCGGCGTCGCCCCCGTCGGCGTCGCCCCCGTCGGCGTCGCCGCCGTCGGGGCGCGGTGTGTGCACGAGACGGGAGGTCTCCTCGCCGATCCGCTCCACCAGCCCGGCCGCGAGCCGCGCGTTGTCGCGCATGTCCAGCAGCTGGTACTTCAGCGACGAGGAACCGGAGTTGAGCACGAGGACACGGGTGGCACGCGAAGTCACGGTGGAGAGACCTTCTGTCGGGATGGGAGTGGGAACGGGGGCCGGGGCGGGCGTCCGGGCGGTGGCGGCGGAGGTCACGCGGTCCCGTCCTGCTGGGCCTGGATCGCGGTGATCGCGACCGTGTTGACGATGTCCTGCACCATGGCCCCGCGCGACAGGTCGTTGACCGGCTTGCGCAGCCCCTGGAGCACCGGCCCCACCGCCACGGCGCCCGCGGAGCGCTGCACGGCCTTGTAGGTGTTGTTGCCGGTGTTCAGGTCCGGGAAGATCAGCACGGTCGCCTGCCCGGCGACCTCCGAGTCCGGCAGTTTCGTCGCGGCCACGGACGGCTCGACCGCCGCGTCGTACTGGATCGGACCCTCGATCCGCAGATCGGGCCGTGCCGCGCGCACCAGCTCCGTCGCCTCGCGCACCTTGTCGACGTCCGCGCCGGAGCCCGAGGTGCCCGTGGAGTACGAGAGCATCGCGATCCGCGGCTCCACCCCGAAGCGGGCGGCGGTGGCGGCGGACTGCACGGCGATGTCGGCGAGCTGCTCCGCGTTCGGGTCCGGGTTGACCGCGCAGTCCCCGTACACCAGCACCTTCTCGGCCAGGCACATGAAGAAGACCGACGAGACGATCGACGTCTCCCGCCGAGCGCTCCCGTCGCCCGCCGCCGCCCTGTCCGACGCGTCGCGCGCGGACGCCTTGGTCTTGATGATCTCGAAGGCGGGACGGATCGTCGCCGCCGTCGAGTGCACCGAGCCCGAGACCATGCCGTCGGCCAGGCCCTCCCGCACCATCAGCGTGCCGAAGTAGTTCGGGTCCGCCACCACGTCGTACGCCAGCTCCACCGTCACGCCCTTGTGGGCCCGCAGCTCCGCGTAGCTCTCGGCGAAGCCCTGGCGCAGCTCGGAGGCGGCCGGGTCGATCAGCTGCGTGGCGGTCAGGTCGATGCCGAGGTCGGCGGCCCTCTTTCGGATGACGTCGACGTCGCCGAGCAGTGTCAGATCGCACACGTCGCGGCGCAGCAGCACATCGGCGGCGCGCAGCACGCGCTCCTCCGCGCCCTCGGGCAGCACCACCCGGCGCCGGTGGGCGCGGGCCTGTTCCAGCAGCTCGTGCTCGAACATCATCGGGGTGACCCGGCCGCTGCGCGCCACGGACAGCCGGGCCAGCAGCCCCGCGGTGTCCACGTGGCGCTCGAAGAGGCCGAGCGCGGTCTCCGCCTTGCGCGGCGTGGCCGCGTTCAACTTTCCCTCCATGCCGAAGAGTTCGGTGGCGGTGGGGAAGGACCTGCCCGGTACGGAGACGACCGGTGTGCCGGGCGCCAGCCGGGCGGCCAGCGTCAGTACGGAGTCGTCGGGCCGCTCGTCCAGGGTGAGCAGGACGCCCGCGATCGGCGGGGTGCCGGCCGAGTGCGCGGCCAGCGCGCCCACCACCAGATCGGCGCGGTCACCCGGGGTGACCACCATGCAGCCGGGCGTCAGCGCGTTCAGGAAGTTCGGCAGCATCGCGCCGCCGAAGACGAAGTCCAGCGCGTTCCTCGCCAGCCCCGAGTCGTCCCCGAGCAGTACCGTACCGCCCAGCGCCTGGGTGATCTGCGCGACGGTGGGCGCGGCCAGCGCGGGCTCGTCGGGCACCACGTAGCAGGGCGCCGGGAGCTGGGCGGTGAGCCGCTCGGCTATCGCGGCGCGGTCCTCGGCGGCGACCCGGTTGACGACCATGGCGAGGATGGAGCAGCCCAGCACCTCGTAGGCGCGGTGCGCGTTGCGCGCCTCGGAGCGTACGGACTCGGCGTTCTGGCCCTTGCCGCCCACCACGGGTATCACCGAGGCGCCGAACTCGTTCGCGAGCCGGGCGTTCAGCGACAGCTCGTCCGGGAGCTGGGTGTCCGCGAAGTCCGTACCGAGCACGAGCACCACCTCGTACTCGCGCGCCACCCGGTGGAAGCGCTCCACCAGCCGCGAGACCAGCTCGTCCGTGCCCTGCTCCGCCTGGATCGCGGCGGCCTCCTGGTAGCCGAGCCCGTACACCGCCGCCGGGTCCTGCGAGAGCCGGTAGCGGGCGCGCAGCAGGTCGAAGAGGCGGTCGGGACCGTCGTGCACCAGCGGGCGGAAGACCCCCACCCGGTCCACCTGGCGGGTCAGGAGTTCCATGACTCCCAGCTCCACGATCTGACGGCCGTCCCCGCGGTCGATCCCCGTCACGTACACGCTGCGCGTCACGCGTGCTCTCCCGTCCCTGTTCGTGGGACATCCGGAGCCGGGCCGCCGGAGGGTCGTCCCCGCGGCCCGTGGGATGTCCCGGCTGATGTGAACACTGATTCCCGTGGGCGATTCCCGTTCGGGCTGTAATCCCCCTTGACAATACCTCTGCGGCTGGTTTACGAGCCCGGGGAGTGGCGGTGGGGTACCCGGAGAGTGGCCCCGGTCACCGGGGGAAGGAACCGTGGGAGGATCGGACGCGGCGCACGACCGGGGGCAGTGGACCCGCCCTCCCCCGGGCAAGAGCACCCCAAAGGCGAGTACGAGCGAGCAGGAGACCCAGCACGATGCGTATCGGAGTTCTCACCGCAGGCGGCGACTGTCCCGGCCTGAACGCAGTGATCCGCTCGGTCGTGCATCGCGCCATGACCGGGCACGGAGACGAAGTCGTCGGGTTCGAGGACGGCTTCAAGGGCCTTCTCGACGGCCATTACCGGCCGCTCGACCTCGACGCGGTCAGCGGCATCCTCGCGCGCGGTGGCACGATCCTCGGCTCGGCCCGGCTGGAGCGCGGCCGGTTGCGCGAAGCCGCCGAGAACTGCGCCGAATTGGCCCAGCGCTACGGGATCGACGCGCTGATCCCGATCGGCGGCGAGGGCACGCTGACGGCGGCGCGGCTGCTGTCGGACGCGGGGATGCCCGTCGTGGGGGTGCCGAAGACGATTGACAACGATATCTACTCCACCGACCGCACATTCGGTTTCGATACGGCGGTCACCGTCGCCACCGAGGCCATCGACCGGCTGAAGACCACCGCCGAGTCCCACCAGCGGGTGATGGTCGTCGAGGTCATGGGCCGGCACGCCGGCTGGATCGCGCTGGAGTCCGGCATGGCGGGCGGCGCGCACGGGATCTGTCTGCCCGAGCGGCCCTTCGAGGTCGACAGCCTGGTCAAGATGGTCGAGGCCCGCTTCTCCCGGGGCAAGAAGTTCGCCGTCGTCTGTGTCGCCGAGGGCGCGCACCCGGCGCAGGGCTCCATGGAGTACGGCAAGGGCGAGATCGACCAGTTCGGGCACGAGCGCTTCCGGGGCATCGGCAACGTCCTCGCCGCCGAGCTGGAGCGGCGCCTCGGCAAGGAGGCCAGGCCGGTCATCCTCGGCCACGTCCAGCGCGGCGGCACCCCCACCGCGTACGACCGGGTGCTGGCCACCCGCTTCGGCTGGCACGCGGTGGAGGCGGCGCACCGGGGCGAGTTCGGGCGGATGACGGCGCTGCGCGGCACGCGTATCGAGATGGTGCCGCTGGCGGAGGCTGTCACGCAGCTGAAGACGGTGCCGGAGGAGCGGATGTTCGAGGCGGAGTCGGTCTTCTAGGGCGTGTTTCGAAAGTAGCGCCGTCCGCCCGAAGGGCGGGGCCGACGGCGCCTGGTGCGCTGCGCTCCCTCCGCCTCGGCGCTTGATGCGTCCTTCGGATGCCGAGCGCTCCCGCAAGGCGGAGGATCGTCCTCGTACTGGACGTACGTGGACGACTCCGACAACGCGGCGAGCGTACGTGCCAGGCGTCGCCGAGATAAGAGGTCCTAACAGAAGTCACTATCGGTGTGACCGTCGGCTTGGATGCTCGTTGGGCTGTTCGTGGG
>NZ_QQNA01000357.1 GCF_003346515.1 Streptomyces corynorhini | reverse complement strand
GGGAAGGGGATCTCGGCGAGCGGGGCTACTCCTCGCTCGCCGAGATCCCCTTCCCCGTGGACGTGGTGGACGTCTTCGTCAACAGCGAGCTGGCGGGAGCCGTCGCGGACGAGGCGGTGGAGATCGGCGCGAAGGCCGTGTGGTTCCAGCTCGGCGTGGTGGACGAGCAGGCGTACGCCCGCACGCGGGCAGCCGGTCTCGCGATGGTGATGGACCGGTGCCCCGCCATCGAGATCCCCCGGCTGGGCGGCTGAGACCGAGCCGGGGGCGGCGGCGGTCGGGGCGGGCGTCAGACACCCAGGCCCTCCAGGACCACGGCGCCGGGCAGCTGGGCGAAGACCTTGCCGGGCACGATCAGCTTTCCGCGCCGTCGGCCGCTGCCGATCAGGACCCACTCGGTGTCCAGCACGGCGGAGTCGACGAGGAGCGGCCAGCTCGCGGGCAGCCCGATGGGCGTGATGCCGCCGTACTCCATGCCGGTCTCGCCGACGGCCGTGTCCATCGGGGCGAACGACGCCTTGCGCGCGCCGAGTTCCCTGCGCACCGCCCCGTTGACGTCGACGCGCGTACGGGAGAGCACCAGGCAGGCGGCGAGCGTGGTCTCGCCGCCCCGCTTGCCCGCCACGACGACGCAGTTGGCGGAGTGGTCGAGCAGCTCGGGGCCGTAGTGCTCCACGAAGACCGCCGTGTCGGCGATCTCCGGGTCCGTGTCCACGAAGATCAGTTGGTCGGCGGGGACATCGCCCTGCCAGCCCCGTACCGCGTCGGCGACGGGCGGAGTGAGCAGGCCGAGGACGTCAGGGGCGGCGGTGGAGTGTGCGAAGTTTCCGATGGGCGCGCGCATGGGCGTCACGCTAACAGCCGTGACCGGCGGGCTCTCCGGCCCTCTCAGCGGGCGGGCGGGACGGCGACGGTCATGATCATCTCGACTGTGTCCGCGCCGTCGTTGCGGTAGCCGTGGGCCACGTTCGCCTCGAAGGTGGCGGAGGCTCCGGCGGGTACGGGGTGCGTGGCGCCGTCCACGTCGAGCGTCAGCTCTCCGGCGGTGACGTGGAGGAGTTCGACGGTGCCGGGCGGATGCGGGTCGGAGACCCGGGCCTCGCCCGATTTCAGCGTCCACGCCAGCATCTCCAGCGGGCCCCTGGCCTCGGTGCAGACGAGCAGCGTGGTGCGGCTGCCCGCCGCGGTCGACCACATCCGTACGGCCCCGTCCTCGGGCACGATCCTGACCTGGGGGCCCTGCTCGTGGTCGAGGAGAGTGGCGATGGAGACCCCGAGGGCGTCGGCGAGCTTGACGGTGATGCCGACACTCGGGTTGGTGCGGGCCTGCTCGATCTGGATGATCATGCCCCGGCTGACGGCCGCGCGGGCGGCGAGCGCGTCGAGAGTGAAGCCCCGCTCGCCGCGCCAGCGCTTGAGGTTGCGGGCGAGCGACTGCGTGAGCTGGTCGAGGTCCGACACGGTTCCGTCCCCTGCGGTCAAAAAGTCGTTCTGTGTGATCTGGTGCGATCTAGTGCGGTCTGGTGTGGTCGTTGGACGGCACAGGCGCGCTGCGCGGGCCTCACGCACGACGTGCGCAAGGCCATGGGTCACGCGGAACGCACCCGGCTGTCCACCGCACTGTACTGCGGGCCGGATGTCGCGTGGATCAGGTGCCGCGCAGGTCAGGTGCCCGTTCAGGGCCCGGCGGGGTCAGGTGTCGCGCGAGTTCAGGTGTCGCGCGGCTCGGGCGGCGCCGCGGGCCGCGCCTCCGGGGCGTGCTCCGCCAGCGCGAGCAGCTGCTCCGGGGTGACGCCCGCCGGGATCGGCACCGGCGCGGGCGTGCGCAGCGGCGGCTGCCAGCCGCGCTCGCGGTCCCAGCTGCGCACGACGCGGGCGGGCGCACCGGCCACCACCGCGTGATCGGGGACCGCGCCCCGTACGACGGCTCCGGCGGCGACCACCACGTTGCGGCCGAGCCGGGCGCCGGGGAGTATCACCGCGCCGGTGCCCAGCCAGCAGCCGGGCCCGATCTCGACGGGTTCGGCCCTGGGCCACTGCTTGCCGACGGGCGTTTTCGGGTCGTCGTAACTGTGATTGGTCGAGGTGATGTACACGTAGGGGCCGCAGTACGTATCGCGCCCTATGGTCACCGTCGTGTCCGCGATGACATGGCTGCCGCGCCCCAGCACCACTCCGTCGCCCAGCGTCATGACCTTGTCGGGGCCGAGGTCGAGTCCCGGCATCATGCCGGCGGTGAGCGTGACCTGTTCGCCGATGACACAGTGGTCGCCCAGCTCGATCCACGGCTCGCCGAAAACCGTGCCCTGCGGGAAGGCGAGACGGGTCCCGGTGCCGATCCGGCGGAAGCGCAGCCGACCGGGCCGCTCCGCGCTGACCGCGCCCGCCTCCTGCACCCAGCGCCAGCCCCGGTGCACGGCCCGCGAGGCGATCCGGCGCCGCCAGGCGGTCAGCGATGAGAACGTGTTTCTGCTCTTCGGCACGCGCACACCGTAGTCGGCGGGGCCGGATCGCCTCGCGGGCCGT
>NZ_QQNA01000356.1:13955-14075 GCF_003346515.1 Streptomyces corynorhini | reverse complement strand
GCTCCGCGCGGCTGGGCGCCGAACTCGGCGACTTCCTGGCCGAGCGCCGCGTCACGGTGCTGTACTGCGTCCCGACACTGCTGGAGACCATCCCCCGCGAACTGCCCCTGCTGCGCAGCA
>NZ_QQNA01000356.1:0-13946 GCF_003346515.1 Streptomyces corynorhini | reverse complement strand
CTGGACCGAGCTGACGCCGGGCCGGGCCGTGACCATCGGCAAGCCGCTGCCGACCTACTCGGTGGTGCTCCTCGACGAGGAGCGGCGGCCCGTGCCGGACGGGGCGGTCGGGGAGATCTGCGTCGGCGGCCCCGGCGTCGCCCGGGGCTATGTGGGACGGCCCGAGCTGACCGCCGAGCGGTTCATCGGCCATCCGCTGGCGCCCGCGGGCGGCCGGCTCTACCGCACCGGGGACCTCGGCAGGACGACGGCGGACGGGGAGATCGAATTCCTGGGCCGGGCCGACGCCGAGGTGAAGATCCGGGGCTACCGGGTCGATCTCGGCGAGGTCGACAGCGTGCTGCTGGAGGATCCCGGGGTGTCCGAGGCGGTCACCGTCCTGGCCGCCGCGCCGGACGGCACGGGCGGGGGCGGCGAGCCGGCCGCCTACGTGGTCCGCGCGTCCGGCGCTCCGGAGGCGGACGCGGGCGCGGACGGTACGCAGGCCCTCGTCGCCCGGCTGCACGAGCGGCTGCGGCGCAGGCTGCCCGCGTACATGGTGCCGTCCTCGCTCGACGTCCTGCCCGGCCTCCCCGCCCTGCCGAACGGCAAGGTGGACCGCAAGCGGCTGCCCGCGCCCAGCGGTCGCCGGCTCGTGGGCGGCGGCCGCGTGGTCCCCGTCGGCGGTGAGCTGGAGGCCCGGGTGCGGGACGCCTGGGCCGAGGTGCTCGGGATCGGGCCCGAGGCGCTGTCGGCCGAGGCGGATTTCTTCACCGACCTGGGCGGACACTCGCTGCTGGCCGCCCGGGTGGTCTCGCTGCTGCGCGACCGGGGCGTCGGCGCGAGCCCCGCGCTGCGCGATCTCTACGCGCACCCGACCGTGCGCGGCCTGGCGGCGCGGCTGGACGCCTCGGCGCGCGACGGGCGGCGCACCGTGCCGCCCCGGCCACGACCGGTGCGCCACGGCACGGGCCGGATCGCGGCGGCGGGGGCCGCGCAGGCGGGCGCCCTCTATCTGCTGCTGCTCCTGAACGCGGCGCGTGCCCGCCGGGACCAGGACCGGGCCCGGCTCGCTGGTCGGCGTGGGCACGGTCCCGCCGCGCGAGGGCGTGCCCGAGGACACCTTCTGGCTGGGCTCGCCCGCGATCCGGCTGCCGGTGCGCCAGAGCAGTGGCTCGTTCCCCGAGGAGCTGACGTTCCGGCCGACCCGTACGGCGGTGCTGCGACGCCTGGCCGTCGAGTACTTCCGCGTCACGGTGCCGGCGTCGCTGCTGGCGGGCGGTGCGGGCCTGTATCTGCTGTGCCTCTCGGCCGTGAGCGGCTCCGCGGGGGCGGCGGCGGTGGTGCTGGTCTCCCCGGTGCTCGCCGCGGGCGCGGGGCTGGTGGTGATCGCGCTCTGTGTCGGCGCGAAGTGGCTGGTCGTGGGGGCCTACCGGCCCCGGGTGGAGCCGCTGTGGAGCCTGTTCGTACGGCGTACCGAGCTGGTCACCGGGCTCTACGAGGCGGCGGCGGTGCCGGCCGGGGCCGGGATGCTGGTCGGGACGCCGTTCCTGGCGCCGGTGCTGCGCGCGTTCGGCGCGCGGATCGGCCGGGGCGCCTGGATCGCCACCACGTTTCTCACCGAGTTCGATCTGGTCGATCTTCGGGGACGACGTCGCGATCGGCCCGCGCGTATCGCTGCAGACACACCTGTTCGAAGACCGTGTCATGAAGATGTCGGTGGTCACGGTCCGCGGCGGGGCGAGCGTCGGAACCCGGGCCGTCGTGCTGTACGACGCGGTGGTCGGCGAGGGCGTGGAGCTGGGGGCCCTGTCCCTGCTGATGAAGGGCGAGCGGCTGATGCCAGGCACCCGGTGGCAGGGGATCCCCGCCGAGGCCGTGGCCGAGCGGCACGCCGCCGTCGCCGCTCCCGGCGCTCCGGCGAGGAGACCCTGATGGCGCCCGCCGCAGTCCTCGGCTCCGTCCGGCGGGCGCTCGGTGGCCGCACCGTCCTCGCGGCGCCGGTCGGAGAGCGGCCGCCCGCCCCGGTCCACCGGGGTCCTGCCGCGCTGCCGGGCCGCCCGGAGGCGGTGGCCGGGCCGCCGCGCGCGAGCGGACGGCACCTCGGCGTCCGCTACCCGGGCCCGCGCGCGGAGCTGCCCGCGTCCGGAGGCCACCGACCACGGGTGCGCCGACGCGGGCCCGCCCGGCCGGCACTCCCGTGATCCGGGCCCGGACCTGGTCGACGCGGTGCCGGGCAGCGGGCCGGGCAGGGGGCCGGGCCCCTGCTGAGCGTCCCGCTGCCCGGCCGCGCGTCAGGGGGTGGTGCCGGGCAGCGGGACCAGCTCGCCCACCTCGCCGAGTACGGCCTCCGGCTCGGCCACCCGGGCGAGGGCCCAGAAGAGGAGCGCCACCCCGGTGGCGCCCGGGTCCGGAGTGCCGAGGACGCGGTCCCCGATGTAGGAGGCCCGGCCGCGCCTGGCCCGGATGTGCGCCGTCGCGGCGGCCCCGGCCAGCGCGGCGCGCGCGGCGTCCGCGAACTTCTCGCCACCGACGAGCGCGTCGCGGGCCGGTACGAGGGCGTCGACCATCGTGCGGTCGCCCGGCTCTGCCTCCCCCACCCGCTGGATCGCCGCGAGCCCCTCCCGTACCCCGTTCGCCCAGCCGTCCCGCTCGTCGGGCTCCTCGGCGAGGGAGCGGCTGATCGCGCTCAGGAGCAGCCCGATCAGCGGTCCGCTGGTGCCGCCGACCTGGTCGAGGAAGACCGATCCCGCGACGGCCACGGCCGGTTCGTACGGGCTCGCGTCCAGCGCGGCGACGGTCAGGTCGAGTCCTTCGCGCAGGTTGTCGCCGAAGTCCCCGTCACCGGAGATCTGGTCGAGGGCCGTCAGCGCCTCGTGAGCGGTGTGCGCGGCTTCGGCGTAGAGGCGCAGCACGCGTGCCTGGTCGATGGTCATCGGTTCAGCTCCTGTGACTCCTGGGAGGGAAAGGCCGGCGTACGCGATGGTGCCTGCCACCACCCGAGCCAGCCGGGGCGCATCGCCGTCATGGTGACGGAGAATCCGCTCATGTCGAGCGCGGGCACGTGGGTGCCGACCAGCTGCCCCACCACGGGGACGCCGCGCTTGTCCAGGACGTACCGGATCCGTTCGTGGACGGCGTACAGCTCCAGTTGGGTGGTGGCGCCGAGACCGTTGACGAGGAGGACGACTCCGTCGCGGGTGTCGGGCAGGGCGTCGAGCACCTGAGCGGTCATGCGTTCGGTCAGTTCTTCGAAGGGCGGCCTGGTGATGGTCCGCGCCGCGCGCTCGCCGTGGATGCCCACGCCGTACTCGACCTCCTCCTCCCGGAGGGCGAACGCCTCGCCTCCTCTGGAGGGCGAGGTCTGGGCGCGGCCCGCGACGGCGACGCTGCGCGAGGCGGCGCAGAAGGCGGTCCCGAGCGCGGCGAGTTCGTCGAGGGCCAGTCCGCTGTCGGCGGCGCCGCCGAGGAGCTTCTCGACGATCACGGTGGCTCCCGTGCCCCGGCGTCCGGTGGCCGTCAGGTCGCTCTCGGTCGCCAGGTCGTCGTCGACCAGCACCCGGCGCACGGCGATGCCGTCGGCGCGCAGCCGTTCGGCCGCGATGCCGAAGTTGATCCGGTCGCCGGTGTAGTTCTTGACGATGTGCAGGACGCCCTCGTCCCTGGCGACCGCGCGGCTGGCCTCGTACACCTGCCGGTTGTGCGGTGAGGCGAAGATCCGCCCGGGGACGGCGGCGTCGAGCATGCCGCGGCCCACGTATCCGGCGTGCAGCGGCTCGTGGCCCGAGCCGCCGCCGGAGACGATCCCGGCCCGCCGCGCGGGGTCGGTGTCGAGGGCGGTGACGAAGAGCGGGTCCTCGTGCAGGGCGACCAGGCCGGGATGGGCGCGGGCGAATCCGCGCACGGACACGTCGACCGGTTCGGCTTCGGGGAGGAACAGATGGTTCACGGCGCGTGGGTCCTTTCGGCGGGCCGGGAGCAGAGGCCGGCGGACGGCGCGCCGGGATACGGCGGCGGGCGGCAACCGACGGCGCGTGCGATGCGTACGGCAAGCAGTACTGGCCCCTTGTCCAAGGTCCAACTCGGTAGTCACATAAGTGATCGCCTGGACATAGTAAATGTTGAAGAGTCCGCTTTCGGCTAACTTCGTGAGGTCCGGCACCCCGGCGGGGCGCGGACGCCCCGTGGTCGGTGCCCGGCCTGGTCAGTTCGCCGTCGCCCAGGCGTAGCGGTGTTCGGGGCGGCCCGTGTCGCCGTACTTCAGGGTGAGGCTGATGCGTCCGGTGCGCTCCAGGTACTTGAGATAGCGCTGCGCCGTGGAGCGGCTGACGCCGGTGCGCTCGGCGACCTCGTGGGCGGAGAGCGGCTGCTCGGCCTTGGTCAGGACGCGCCGCATCAGGTCGACGGTGGCGGCGGAGTGGCCCTTGGGCAGTTCGGAGCGGGGCGCGTCGGCGGTCCTGAAGGCGCTGAAGATGCGGTCCACCTGGTCCTGGCCCGCCTCGCCCCGGCCACCGACGCCGTCGAGGGTACGGCGCAGCGCCGCGTAGCCGTCGAGCTTCGCGCAGAGCCCGGCGAAGCTGAAGGGCTTGACGAGGTACTGCAACGCGCCGTAGCGCATGGCGGCCTGAACGGTCGTCACATCGCGCGCCGCCGTCACCATGATGACGTCGGCGTGGTGGCCGAGCTGGCGCATGCGGCGGATCAGGGTGAGGCCCGTCTCGTCCGGCAGGTAGTGGTCGAGCAGGACGAGGTCGACATGGCCGCGCTCCAGGGTGGCCAGCGCCTGGGCCGCCGTGTGGGCTCGTGCCGCCACCCGGAAGCCGGGCACCTGGGCCACGTACGCGGCGTTGATCTCGGCGACCCGGAAGTCGTCGTCGACGACGAGGACATCGATCATTGTGGCTCCCCTGCGGCCATGAGACGCCTGGGGAGGCCGTCCCCGGCGGTGGCGTCCGAGGCGAGCGCCTCGGGCAGAACGACGGTGAAGACCGCTCCCCCGCCGGCCCGCGCGGTGACCCGGGCCATGCCGCCGTACCGCTCGGCGAGCCGGCGCACCAGCGCGAGGCCCAGGCCACGGCCGCGCTGGAAGGGGACGGGTCCCGGCAGGGGCGGTGCGGGCCGTTTGGTGGACCAGCCCTCCACGAAGATCCGCTCACGGGCCTCCGGCGGCACGCCGGGGCCGGTGTCGGAGACCCGCAGCACGGCGGTGGCGCGCTCGGCCCGCACCTCGACCTCGACCCGGGGCCCGCCGGCCGCCGGATCGGTGCGGCGGCGTTCGGCGACGGCGTCCAGCGCGTTGTCGATGAGATTGCCGAGGACGGTCACGAGGTCACGCGCGTCGACGACCCGGTGGTCCAGCCGGGTCGCGTCGGACAGGGCCAGCGTCACGCCGCGCTCGGCGGCGATGGCCGCCTTGCCGACCAGCAGCGCGGAGAGCAGCGGGTCGCGCACCCGCTCCGCGATCTCCTCGGCAAAGGAGCGCCGGGAGCTGGCGATCTCGGCGACGAACTCGGCGGCTTTGTCGTGCCGGCCGAGTTCGAGCAGCCCGAGGACGGTGTGCAGCCGGTTGGCGTGTTCGTGGTCCTGGGCCCGCAGGGCGTCCAGCAGGCCCTGGGTGCTGTCGAGTTCACGGCCGAGCCGCTCCAGTTCGGTACGGTCGCGCAGGGTCGCCACGGCGCCGCCGTCCCTGGTCGGCATCCGGTTGGCGACGAGCACCCGGCCGCCGCTGACGGTGAGCAGGTCGGTGCCGTCCACCCGGCCGGCGAGCACCTCCGTGGTACGGCCGGGCGCCAGCACCTCGTCCAGGGCGCGGCCGGTGGCGGTCGCGTCCAGCCCGAGCAGCCGCAGCGCCTCGTCGTTGGCCAGCCGGATCCGGCCCTGCCGGTCGAAGGCGACGACGCCCTCCCGTACGCCGTGCAGCATCGCCTCCCGCTCGTCGAGCAGCGCGGAGATGTCGGCGAAGCCCAGGCCGTGGGTGCGGCGGCGCAGCCTGCGGGAGACCGCCACGGCGGCCAGGGCGCCCGCGGCGAGGGCCACGCCCGCGCACAGCAGCAGCGCGGGCACGGCGTCGAGGAGCCGCTCGCGCACGCTGTCGTAGGCGATGCCGACGGAGACCGCGCCGACGAGCCTGCCGTCGTCGTCGTAGAGCGGCACCTTGGCGCGGGCCGAGCGGCCCAGGGTGCCGTCGTCGATCTGCCGGATCTCGCGGCCGGAGAGCGCGGCGCTCGGGTCGGTGGAGACATGGCGGCCGATCTCGGCGGCGGTGGTGTGCGACCAGCGCACGCCCCGGGCGTCCATCACCACCACGTACAGCGCGTCGGTGGCCCGCCGGATCCGCTCCGCCTCGCTCTGCACCGGCCCGCTCGGGCTCGGCCGGGTGGTCAGCACGCCGCGGGCGATGTCGGGGTCGGCGGCGGTGGTCTGGGCGATGGACAGGGCGCGGTGCATGGCCGCGTCGTCCAGCTCGGAGCCGAGCGGGGCGAGGAACAGGGCGGTGGCGAGGACCATCACGCCGGTGGTGATGGCCAGCTGCGCCGCCAGGACCTGCGCGGAGACGCGTCGGGGCCGGCGCATCCGCATCTCGTCCTCCGTCTCCCGCTCGCCGGCCGGCCGGGCCGGCCCTTACGCCCTGGTGGAACACACATTTCCGTTTAACGTCGTGGTGAACGCAACGTAAGCCGCCGCGGGTCCGCAGGACAGTCCTGTGCAGCGCATTTGTCATTCCGGCGTGAGCAGAACGAGCACAACGGGGTTTGCGCGCAGAAAGACGGGTTGCGCCCACAAGGCTGCCGCTGTGGTGCGGGTCACTCCTAGCCTCCCGGTCCATGAGCAGCCACACGAGCCCCGCCATCGAGCTGCGGGGCACGAGCAAGTCATTCCGGACCCCGTCGGGACATCTCCATACCGCTGTCAGGGATCTCGACCTGACGGTGGAGCGCGGCGAGTTCGTCGCGGTGGTGGGCCCGACCGGGTGCGGCAAGTCCACCACTCTCACCCTGGTCAGCGGCCTGGAGGAGCCGACCGAGGGCGAGGTGCTGGTGGCCGGTGAGCCGGTCAGCGGCATCGGCGACAAGATCGGCTTCGTCTTCCAGCAGGACGCGGTCTTCCCCTGGCGCACCGTGCTGTCGAACGTGATGGCGGGCCCGCGTTTCCGCGGGGTGGAGAAGGCCGAGGCGAGGGAGCGGGCCCGGGAGTGGCTCGCCCGGGTCGGTCTCTCGTCCTTCGAGGACCGCTATCCGCACCAGCTGTCGGGCGGTCAGCGCAAGCGCGTGGCCCTGGCGGCGACCTTCGTCAACGATCCCGAGCTGCTGCTGATGGACGAGCCGTTCTCGGCGCTCGACGTCCAGACCCGGGCGCTGATGTCGGACGAACTCCTCGACCTGTGGGCGGGCACGGGTGCCTCGGTCGTCTTCGTCACCCACGACCTGGAGGAGTCGATCGCGCTCGCCGACAAGGTGGTGGTGATGACGGCCGGTCCCGCGACGGTCAAGGAGGTCTTCAAGATCGACCTGCCGCGTCCCCGCAAGGTCGAGTCCGTACGGCTCGAACCGCGGTTCCTGGAGATCTACCGGGAGATCTGGTCCTCGCTCGGCGAAGAGGTCCGCATCACACGCGAGAGGGGTGCGACCCATGCCGCCTGAGACGGTCACCACGTCGGCGTCCGCCGCGAAGAGGGCTTCCGGCGCCGCCGCGGACACGGCGCCAGGACCGGACGAGGGCGGCGGACGCACCCGGGCCAGGGCGCGGGCGGCCCGCAACCGCCGGTTCGTGGTCTACGGCGCCCGGGTGCTGCTGCTCGTCGCGATCATCGGGATCTGGGAGTGGCTGGCCAGGGCCGCCGTGATCGACCCCTTCAACTTCTCGATGCCCTCGAAGATCTGGGACCAGATCGTCCAGTGGGCGGTGCACGGCACTCCGCAGGGATCCCTGTGGGAGCAGATCTGGTACACGCTGTACGAAGCGCTGCTGGGCTGGGTCATCGGTGTGGTCGGCGGTGTGGTGCTGGGGATCGCCCTCGGCCGGGTCCGCTTCCTGGCCGATGTGCTGGGGCCGTACATCAAGGTCCTCAACGCGCTGCCGCGGATCGTGCTGGCGCCGATCTTCCTGATCTGGTTCGGTCTCGGCCCGGCCTCGAAGGTCGCCTCCGCGGTCGTGCTGGTCTTCTTCCCCGTCTTCTTCAACGCCTTCCAGGGGGCCAGGGAGGTCGACCGCAATCTGGTCGCCAACGCCCGGATCCTCGGCGCGACCAACCGGCAGGTCACCCTTCAGGTGGTAATCCCGTCCGCCACCTCGTGGATCTTCACCAGCCTCCATGTCAGCTTCGGCTTCGCGCTCATCGGCGCGATCGTCGGTGAGTACATCGGCGCGACGAAGGGCATCGGGCTGCTGGTCTCGGCCTCACAGGGCACGTTCAACGCGGCCGGGGTGTACGCGGCCATGGTGATCCTCGCGGTCGTCGCCCTGCTCGCCGAGGCCGTGCTGACCTTCCTGGAGAAACGCCTCTTCCGCTGGAAGCCCGCCGAGGCCGGCTCCGAGCGCTGACCAGCGCCTCTCCCCTCTCCCCCCGGCCTTCGCGAAACCCGCCCGGCCCTGCTCACAAGGACGTGACATGCGCAGTTCTCTCAGAATCCCGGCCGCCGCCGTCTCCGCGGTCCTCGCCTTCTCCACCCTGACCGCCTGTGGCGGCGACTCCTCGTCCGCGGCCTCCGGCGGCAAGGTCAAGATCATGGTCGGTGGCCTGGACAAGGTCATCTATCTGCCGGCGATGCTCACGCAGAAGCTCGGCTACTTCGAGGACGAGGGGCTCGACGTCCAGCTGCTGACGGAGCCGGCCGGGGTGCAGGCGACGACCTCGCTGGTCTCCGGGGACGTCCAGGGCGTCGTCGGCTTCTACGACCACACGCTCGACCTCCAGGTGAAGGGCAAGCAGGTCGAGTCGGTGGTGCAGTTCTCGCACGCCTCCGGCGAGGTGGAGGTCGTCTCCAACAAGGCGGCGGCCGAGATCACCTCGGCCAAGGACTTCAAGGGCAAGAAGCTCGGGGTGACCGGGCTCGGCTCGTCCACCGACTTCCTCACCAAGTACCTGGCCGTCAAGAACGGTGTGAAGACACAGGAGTTCAGCACGGTGGCGGTCGGCGCGGGCCAGACCTTCATCTCCGCGCTCCAGCAGAACTCGATCCAGGGCGGTATGACGACCGATCCGACGGTCGCGCAGATCATCGACAAGAAGCTCGGCAAGGTCCTCATCGACATGCGGACGCCCGAGGGCTCGAAGGAGGCGCTCGGCGGTCCGTACCCGTCCTCCAGCCTCTACATGAACACCGACTGGGTGAACAACAACAAGGAGACGGTGCAGAAGCTGGCCAACGCCTTCGTGAAGACACTCAAGTGGATGTCCACGCACTCCCCCGAGGAGATCGCGGCCAAGATGCCCACGGACTACGCGCAGGGCGGTACCGGGCTGTACGCCAAGGCGATCGAGAGCACACTGCCGATGTTCACGACGGACGGTGTGATGCCGGCCGACGGTCCCGAGACCGTCGAGCGCGTGCTGAAGGCGTTCAACCCGAACCTGCAGAACGCCACGGTGGACCTGGAGAAGACCTACACCACGGAGTTCGTCGACAAGGTCAAGTGACGCAGGACCACACGACCGGCTGACCGGGCCCCCCGACACACGTCGGGGGGCCGGCTGCCGTTCCGGGCGGGGGAAGGGGTCAGCCGCGGGCCAGCGAGGCCAGCACCGTCGCGGTGAGCGCCGCGCGCTCCACCAGGCCGCCGACCGTGGTGTGTTCGGAGCGCGCGTGCGCGCCGGAGCCGACGGCTCCGATGCCGTCCAGCACGGGGACCCCGGCGGCGACCACGAAGTTGCCGTCGCTGGCGCCGCCCACCGAGGTCTCCCGCAGCTCGAACCCGAGCAGGGCCGCGCAGTCGCGGGCCAGCTCGGCCAACTCGGCCACCCCCGCGGTCCGTTCGAAGACGGGCCGGTTCCAGTCGCCGGTCACCTCGATGGAGGTACGGGGGTCGACCGGGCGCAGCGCGGCCAGCGCCGCGCCGATCCGGCGCCGTTCGGCATCGGTGGCGACGCGGATGTCGAGCCGGGCGAGGGCGCGTCCCGCGGTCACGTTGCTGCGGGTGCCGCCCTCGATCACACCGACGTTGAGGGAGGTGCCCGCCCCGGGGTCGCGCAGGGCGCCGAGGCGCAGGATCTGGTGGGCGAGTTCCTCGACCGCGCTGGCGCCGGCCGTCGGGTCGAGGCCCGCGTGCGCCTCGGTCCCGGTGACGGTGACGGTGAACAGTCCGACGCCCTTGCGCGCCGTCTTGACCGCGCCGTCGGCGGCGGCCTCGAAGACGAGCGCGGCGCGGCTGTCGAGCGCCTCGGCGACGATGGCGTCGCGGGAGGTGAGGCTGCCGGTCTCCTCGTCCCCGTTGAGCATGAGGGTGCAGGCGGGCCGGGGCAGCCCGAGGGCGTCCAGGGCGCGCAGTGCCCAGACGGCCTGCACGAGCCCGGCCTTCATGTCGAAGACGCCGGGGCCTGTGATCAGGTCGCCGTCGCGCCGGAAGGGCCAGTCGGCGAGCGTTCCGGTGGACCACACCGTGTCGTAGTGGCCCAGCAGCAGCACCGGCCGCTCGTCCGGTGAGGCGGCCCCGCCCGTGGCCGGGTAGCGGCGGATCAGGATGTCCCCGGTCTCCTCGCGCGGGAGCGTCTCCTCGGCGGCCGGGGCGCCGAGAGAGGCGTCGAGCCAGCCGCGCAGCCAGCCCAGGCAGGCTGCGAGGGCGGCCCGGTCGTCGCTGGCGCTCTCCTGGGAGGTGTAGGCGGCGAGGTCGGCGACCATGTCCTCCTGGTGCGCGGCGAGCCAGGACCGTACCGCCGGCGCGGCCGTGTCGTCGAGCCGGGGGGAGCCGTCGGTCCGCCGGTCGGCGGGGTGGGCGGCGAGCCGGTCGAGCGCGTCCAGCCGGTCCTCCGACATCAGCTCGGGTGCGCCCTCCAGCTCGCCCAGCCCGGCGAGGACGGCGCGCAGCACGGGTGTCGCCACGCCGTGGCGTGCCGCCTGGACGAGGACGTCCGCGTAGTGCGTGGTGACCTCGACGGGCCGGTGGCGTACCGCCAGATCGCGCCAGATGCCGCTGCGGTCCTTGGCCTGGGTGCGCAGCCAGGCGGTGAGCCGGGCGGTGGCCGCCCGGCGTGCGGCGGGGTCAGCGCCGCGCCGCAGCGCGGCCGGTTCGAAGGCGTCGAACGCCTCCAGGGTGATGCCGAGGGCGTCGGCGACGTCGAATATCTCGGCGGTGAGGGCGTCCATGGCCGGGGCGTGCCGGTCGATCAGGTCGGCCATCGACGCGTCGGCCAGGGCGGTGGCGGCGAGCATGGCGCCGAAGCCCGCCTTGGCCCACAGGTATCCCTCCACGTTGGCGCTGGCCTCGGCCGGGCCCCAGCTGCGCAGGTCGGCGACGAGGCTGCGTACCCGTTCCGAGACGGGTGCGCCGTCCGGCTCGCCGATCACCAGGGCTCCGGCGCCGCCGTCGAGGACCACGCCTGGCTCGATCACGTCGGCGAAGATGTTGACGAACGCGGCGACGGTGCGCCGCGCTCCGATCCGCTCGGCGATCAGCTCCTCGTTGAAGCCGTTCTGCACCGAGACGACATAGCCGTCCTCGGCGAGCCGGGGGGCGATCCAGCGCAGCGCGTCGCCGGTGGCCTGGGCCTTGACGGCGAGCAGGACCCGGTGGACGGGGCCGTCGAACTCGTCGGGGGTGGCGGCGTGGACCCGTACGCTCTGGCGGTGCCCGCCCCGGGCGAGGGTCAGTCCGCGGGCCCGGATCGCCTCGATGTGCGCGGGATCGGTGTCGATGACGCGGACCGGGTGGCCGGCCCCGGCGAGGGCGAAGGCGAGGGTGCCGCCGATGGCCCCGCCGCCGACGACGGTGTAGCCGCTGTCGGCGGAGAACCCCGCGGGGTCCGTCTCGTGCGGGGTGTCGCTCATGCGGGGTGTCCTTCCGGGGCGTGGGCGCTCGGGTGCGGGGGCTGCTGGGCGTCGGGGGGCGCGGGTTCCTCGCGCGGATCCGCCGTCTCCGGTGGCCAGATGCGGGGCAGGTGGAGCGCCCCGGTGCTGGATCCGCCGTCCACGCGCAGGATCTCGCCGGTGATCCAGGAGGCGTCGGCTCCGGCGATCCAGTGGACGGCGCGGGCGATGTCGCGCGGGGTGCCGGGGCGGCCGAGGGGGTTGGCGCCGATCGCCGCTGCGTACTGCGGGGCGACCGGGTTGCAGTCGCTGTCGACGGGGACGAAGCCGGGGCTGACGGCGTTGACGCGGATGCCGTGCGGGCCGAGTTCGAGGGCGGCGGCGCGGGTGGCCATCTCCAGTGCGGCCTTGGAGGCGGCGTACGGTCCGCCGCCGGGCCTGGCCCGCAGCGCGGAGCCGGAGGAGATGTGGACGACCGAGCCGGGCCTCGCGTGCTCGACGGCCAGCCGGGCGTAGGCGGCGGTGGCCAGTACGGGGGCGCGCAGGTTGACCGCGAAGAGCCGGTCCCACTCCTCGGCGCGTACCTCGGCCATGTCGAGGGAGGGGTAGACGCCCGCCGCGTTGACCAGGACGTCGACCGGGCCGTGGGCCGCCCAGGCCCATGCGACGAGTTCGGCGGGGGCCTCGGGGCCGGTCAGGTCGACGGTCCTGGCGGCGGCGCCGAGCCGGCCGGCGGTCTCCGCCAGGGCGGGGCCGTCGCGGTCGGCGAGGGTGAGGCGGGTGCCGTCGGCGTCGCGGGCCGCGAACTCCTCGGCGATGGCCCGGCCGATGCCGCCCGCGGCTCCGGTGACGAGGACGTGGGTCATCAGTGGAACTCCTTGTCCTTGGTCTCGGGCATCGTGACGTAGACGAGGAAGGAGATCAGCGAAGCGGCGGACACGTAGATCCACAGCAGGTCGCTGTGGCCGCTCTCGTGGAGCCAGGTGGTGAGGTAGGGGGCCGTGCCGCCGAAGACGGCGACCGCCAGCGCGTACGGCAGCGCGATGCCGGTGGCGCGCACCTCGGGCGGGAACTGCTCGGCCATGATGACGGCGCAGTTCGCGGAGTAGCCGAGGACCAGCAGCATGCCGGTCAGCTGCACCAGGAACAGGCTGAGGAAGCTGCCGTCGAGCAGGTGCAGCAGCGGCCAGGCGAGCACCACGAAGCCTCCGGCGAACGCGGCCATGGTGGGCTTGCGTCCGATGCGGTCGGAGAGCAGCCCCACGAAGGGCAGCGCGACGACGAACACCACCAGACAGAGCGTCTGGGACAGCAGCGCGGTCCTCAGCGGGATACCGGTGGTCAGATTGGCGTACGTGGGAAGGTAGTTGACCCAGATGTAGTAGGTCAGGGTGCCCGCGATGGTGATCCCCGCGACACGCAGCGCGGCGCCCGGGTGCTCGACGAACATCGTCTTGAGCGGGTTGGACCGGGTGCGGCCGGTGCCCTGGGCCTCGGTGAAGGACTCGGTGTCCTCGACCGAGACGCGCAGCCACAGACCGATCAGCCCGAGCAGGCCGCCGAGGACGAAGGCGACCCGCCAGCCCCAGGAGTGCAGCGCCTCCTCGCTGAGCGCCGAGGTTGCGATGGTGCCCAGCAGTGAGGCGATCAGCACCCCGCCGGCCACCGAGACCTGCTGCCACGACCCGGCGAAGGCCCGTCGGCCGCGCGCCGCCGACTCCACCAGGAAAGCCGAGGAGGAACCGAACTCGCCGCCCGCCGAGAACCCCTGGACCAGCCGGGCCAGCAGAAGGATCAGCGGGGAGATCACCCCGATGCTCGCGTAGCTGGGGGTGAGCGCGATGACGAAGGCGGCGCCCGCCATCAGTCCCACGGTCAGGGTCAGGCCCTTCTTGCGGCCGTGGCGGTCGGCGTACACGCCGAGCACCGCGGCGCCGACGGGCCGCATGACGAAGCCGACGGCGAAGACGGCCAGGGTCGAGAGCAGGGCGACGGCGCCGTCGCCCT
>NZ_QQNA01000355.1 GCF_003346515.1 Streptomyces corynorhini | reverse complement strand
ACGGGGGGAAGGGAAAAAAGGGGGGAACACGGGGACCCGAGGGGAAACGGGGAACCGGGGGAAACACGGGGGATCACGGAAAAGGGCGGGACCGTACAGGCCGGGGGGCTTGTAGGGTCCCGCCTTCCGTGTGCGGCGCGCGTCCGGGGCGCGTGGTGCCGTTTCCGCCGGGTCCGTTCGTCCGTCGCGACCGTGCGCCGTGCGCCGCGTCCCGTCAGCCGCGTACGGTACGGACGGCACCGTCGGGGGTGACACCGCTCGGCGACCCGTCCGTCCGCTGCCTCACGCACCGGCCGGCCGCCGCCGCCGCGATGCGGCCCAGCGCCTCGGCCTTGTCGCACGGATATGCCCCGAGCGCCGTCTGCCGACCGACGATCGCCCGCTCCGCCCGCATCAGCCGCCACCCGCGCCGCAGCAGGAAAGCCACCGACTTGCGCCCCTCGCGCAGATCCCGCGCCAACCGCCGCCTGAACGTGGTCGAGGGACGGCCGCGCAGACAGATCGCGTCGGCCAGCACCCCCAGCTTCTCGCAGCGCGCGACGATGTCGGCGGCGAAGATGCCCTCCGCCAGGAACAGCGGGGTGCGGTCGATGTCGAGCGCCTCGGTGTCCACCCGCGAACTGGTCGCGATGGAGTAGACGGGAACGGCCGTACGCCCCGTACGGCACAGCTCCACGACCGCCGCGACGGCGGCGTCCGCGTCCCAGGACCGGGCCGAGTCCCAGTCGATGTCCGTACTGCCCGGCACCAGCGGCAGCGTGGGGTCGTCGCCCTCTTTGTAGAAGTCGTCGAGACGCAGTACGGGCAGACCGGTACGGGCGGCGAGAGAGGACTTTCCGGAACCGGAGGGGCCCGCGAGCAGGACGACGCGGGTCGGCAGGGTGGGAGCGGTCACGGGACACCAGTGTGCGGCATGCGTGCGGGAAGTGAACCCCCGGGGAACCTTTGGGCGGAATCGGCGGACCGGCTTCATCCGGTTTGGCGGGTTTGGTGGTACCGAACCCCTCGGTTCAACTACGCTGCGTGTCAATCCGATCACCCGAGTCCACGGGCCAACGCACCGGCCAGGCAGGAAATCCCATGGCACGTCACGCAGCTCCCACCACCCCGCGCCGCACTCTGCTGCGCGCCGGTCTGACCCTCACGGCGGCGGGCGCGGCCCTGGGCCTGGGGACGGCGGGCGCCCAGGCGGCGGCCCCGGCCGCGCCGCTGCCCCTGTCGGGCACGGACAAGCCGCTTCTCGACGCGGCGGAGCTGCCGATCGCGGGCCAGGCCGTCGGCACGGCCCTCGGCCACTCCGCGGCGGGCGCGCTGGGCCCGGTCAAGAGCCTCCAGCTGGACCCCCTGGCGGGTACGGGCACCGATCCGCTCGACAACGCCCTGGGCACGCAGATCGCCGACTTCAAGCCGATCTCCACGGCGGCGGTCACCGGCCCGGTGACGGACGGCGGCGCGCTGAAGGACCTGCCGCTGGTGGGGGACGTGGTGGCGCTGTTGCCGGGGTGAGAGGGCTCTCTCAGGCCCTGCGCCCCAAATGCATGACGGTGATGGTGATCACGGCGTCATCGATCTCGTAGATGACTCGGTACAGTCCGATCTGGATGCGGCGGAGGTCCGGGGAGCCATACGCGAAGGAGCCGTCGGGGCGTGGCTCATGGGCCAGCAGGTCCACAGAAGCGAATACCTGTAAGAGGCCGGCCGGATCGTCAACCATGAAACGGTCGGCCCCCTTCAGGGCCGCTTCCCGCCAGTGAATCTCGTAGGTCACGCCCGCGGCTCCAGACCGAGCCTGCGCTTTGCCTCTTCGTGGGTGACGGTACTCAGGGTTCCGTTGGCCTTTTCGGCCATGTACTGGGCTACCGCGACCGCGTCTTCCAGGTCCTCCAGCTCCTGCGGGTTGATCAGTATGGCCGCCACATGTCCGTGGTCGGTGATGGCGATCCGCTCGCGGGAATGGGCGGTTCTGCGGATCAGCGTTCCGAAGTTGGCGCGGGCTTCCGTCATGGCGTACACGTCAGTCATGTACGGAAGCGTACGTTGCTGCAAAGTGCTGTGCACTGAAAAAGTCCTGCGTTCCCCCGAACGGGGGAACGCAGGACTTCATCCGGTGACGCTGTGCGGCTGTCCGCCGAATTTCAGTACGCCGAGCCCGACGCGCCCAGGGAGCCCGTCGGGTGCCAGACCGTCTTCGTCTCCAGGAAGGCGGTCAGACGGTGGGTGCCCGGGTCGGCGGTCCAGTCCTCGGCGCGGGGGCGGCGTACGCGCTTGAGGTTGTCGGCCGCCGCGATCTCCAGCTCCTTGGCGAGGGCCTCGTCCGCGCCGGTCAGATCGATGCCGTTGACGTCCTGGTGCGCCGCGAGGGGCGCCGCGATCTCGGCGGTCCGGCCCGACAGGATGTTGACGACGCCGCCCGGCACGTCGGAGGTGGCCAGCACCTCGCCCAGGGAGAGCGCCGGCAGCGGGCGCCTCTCGCTCGCGACGACGACCGCCGTGTTGCCGGTGGCGATCACCGGCGCGATCACCGAGACCAGCCCCAGGAACGACGAGTCCTGGGGCGCGAGCACCGTGACGACGCCGGTCGGCTCGGGGGTGGAGAGGTTGAAGAACGGCCCCGCGACCGGGTTCGCCCCGCCCGCGATCTGGGCGATCTTGTCCGTCCAGCCCGCGTACCAGACCCAGCGGTCGACCGCCGCGTCGACCACGGCCGCCGCCTTCGGCTTGGACAGCCCCTCGGCGTCCGCGACCTCCCGGACGAACTGGCTCCTGCGGCCCTCCAGCATCTCGGCGACGCGGTAGAGGACCTGACCCCGGTTGTACGCGGTCGCGCCCGACCAGCGGCCGAACGCCTTGCGGGCCGCGACGACCGCGTCCCTGGCGTCCTTGCGGGAGGACAGGGGGGCGTTGGCCAGCCAGCCGCCCTTGCCCGCCGCGGCAGCGGCCGATGTACCTGTCGTCACTTCGTACACCCGGCCGCTCTCGCTGCGGGGGAACGCGCCCCCGACGTACAGCTTGTAGGTCTTGAGGACGTTCAGACGGTCAGACATCGAGGTATGCCTCCAGGCCGTGACGGCCGCCTTCACGGCCGTAGCCCGATTCCTTGTAGCCGCCGAAGGGCGAGGTCGGGTCGAACTTGTTGAACGTGTTGGCCCAGACGACGCCCGCCCGGAGCTTGTTCGCGACCGCGAGGATCCGCGAGCCCTTCTCCGTCCAGATGCCCGCCGACAGGCCGTACTGCGTGTTGTTGGCCTTCGCGACCGCCTCGTCCGGCGTGCGGAACGTCAGCACGGACAGCACCGGGCCGAAGATCTCGTCGCGCGCGATGGTGTGCGCCTGGGTGACGTTGCTGAAGACCGTCGGCGCGAACCAGTAGCCCGACGACGGCAGCTCGCAGGCCGGGGACCAGCGCTCGGCGCCCTCCGCCTCGCCCGCGTCCGTCAGCGCCTTGATCCGGGCCAGCTGCTCGACGGAGTTGATCGCGCCCAGGTCCGTGTTCTTGTCCAGCGGGTCGCCGACCCGCAGCGTCGTCAACCGGCGCTTCAGCGCGTCCAGCACCTCGTCGTGGACCGACTCCTGCACCAGCAGCCGGGAGCCCGCGCAGCAGACCTGGCCCTGGTTGAAGAAGATGCCGGTGACGATGCCCTCGACGGCCTGGTCGACCGGCGCGTCGTCGAAGACGATGTTGGCGCCCTTGCCGCCCAGCTCCAGGGTGGCCCGCTTGCCGGTGCCCGCGATCTGCCGCGCGATGGCCTTGCCGACGGCGGTGGAGCCGGTGAAGGCGACCTTGTCGACGCCCGGGTGGCCGACGAGCGCCGCGCCCGTCGTCCCGTCACCCGTGACGATGTTGACGACGCCCCTCGGCAGCCCCGCCTGACGGCAGATGTCCGCGAAGAACAGCGCGGACAGCGGCGTCGTCTCGGCGGGCTTCAGGACGACCGTGTTGCCCGTGGCGAGCGCCGGGGCGATCTTCCAGGCGAGCATGAGGAGCGGGAAGTTCCACGGGATGATCTGGCCGGCGACCCCGAGCGCGCGCGGGTCGGTCCCATAGCCCGCGTGGCCGAGCTTGTCCGCCCAGCCCGCGTAGTAGAAGAAGTGCGCCGCGGCCAGCGGGATGTCCGTGTCGCGGGTCTCCTTGATCGGCTTGCCGTTGTCGAGCGTCTCCAGGACGGCCAGCTCGCGCGAGCGCTCCTGGATGATCCTGGCGATACGGAACAGATACTTCGCGCGCTCGGCGCCGGGCAGGACCGACCACTTCTCGAACGCCTTGCGGGCGGCCTTCACGGCCCGGTCGACGTCGTCCTCGCCGCCCTGGGCGACCTCGGAGAGCACCTCCTCGGTGGACGGGCTGACGCTCTTGAAGGCCCTGCCGTCGGCCGCCTCGGCGAACTCGCCGTCGATGAACAGGCCGTAGCTCGGGGCGATGTCGACGACCGAGCGGGACTCGGGTGCGGGCGCGTAGGCGAACGGGTTCGCGGACGCGGTCTCGGATACGTTCTCGGATGCCATCTCTGCCTCAGTCCACCGTGACGTAATCGGGGCCGGAGTACCGGCCGGTGCTGAGCTTCTGACGCTGCATCAGCAGGTCGTTCAGCAGGCTGGAAGCGCCGAAGCGGAACCAGTGGTTGTCCAGCCAGTCCGCGCCCGCGGTCTCGTTGACCAGCACCAGGAACTTGATCGCGTCCTTGGTCGAACGGATGCCGCCGGCCGGCTTCACACCGATCTGCACCCCGGTCCGCTCCCGGAAGTCGCGCACGGCCTCCAGCATGAGCAGCGTGTTGGCCGGGGTCGCGTTCACCCCGACCTTGCCGGTCGACGTCTTGATGAAGTCGGCCCCGGCGACCATGCCCAGCCAGGAGGCGCGGCGGATGTTGTCGTACGTGGACAGCTCGCCGGTCTCGAAGATGACCTTGAGGCGGGCGCTGCCCGCGGCCTCCTTCACGGCGCGGATCTCCTCGTACACCTTCAGGTAGTGGCCCGAGAGGAAGGCGCCTCGATCGATGACCATGTCGATCTCGTCGGCTCCGGCGGCCACGGCGTCCCGGGTGTCCGCGAGCTTCACGCCCAGCGCGGCGCGGCCCGCCGGGAACGCGGTCGCGACGGAGGCGACCTTCACTCCGGAGCCCGCCAGCGCGGCGACCGCGGTCCCGGCCATGTCCGGATAGACGCAGACGGCGGCCGTGGCCGGGGCCGTGCGGTCGGTGGGATCGGGGCGCACGGCCTTGGCGGACAGGGCCCGGACCTTACCGGCGGTGTCCGCGCCTTCCAGCGTCGTCAGGTCGATCATGGAGATGGCCAGATCGATGGCGTACGCCTTGGCCGTGGTCTTGATCGAGCGCGTACCGAGCGACGCCGCGCGCGCCTCCAGGCCGACGGCGTCGACGCCGGGCAGCCCGTGCAGGAAACGGCGCAGTGTGCTGTCGGACGCGGTCACGTCGGCGAATGCGGGGGTGATGGTGGGCATGGTCACCAGGGGAGCATATCTACGCGCGTAGCAGCCTGTACAGGGGCGCGCGGTCACGGATGGGGATCGGGAGGTGCGGACCCGGGGGGCCGACCGGGTGCGGGCCGGGTGCGGGCCGGGGTGGGACCTGGAGAGGGCCGGGATCAGGCCCCGGGCGGGCGGGGACCGGGAGGGGCTCGGGGGCTGTCGGAGGCGTACGGCAGAATCGACCTCATGACGAGTCCGAGTCCTGAGCCCCCCACCGAGCCGACCCACGCCGACCGCG
>NZ_QQNA01000354.1 GCF_003346515.1 Streptomyces corynorhini | reverse complement strand
GCGGATCGTCCATACCCCCGGCGCCGGGGGTATGGACGATCCGCTGTACGCGCGGGAGCTGCTGCCTCTGTACGCGCACGGACATCTGCGCGCGGGGCTCGACGCGGAGTCGTTCCTCACCTCGTACGAGGAGGCCGCGGGCGACGGCGCGTCCTCGTACGACGGCGCGGACCACAAGGGCGTCCGGGAGGTGCTGCGCGCGGTCGATGAGCGTACGTTCCGTTACGAGGCCCCAGGGCCGTTCGGGGACGCGGTGGCGGCGGCCCGCGAGCAGGCGCGCTGGGGCGGGACGGAGGCCGCGTGGCGCACGCTGGAGGCGGCGCTGACCAGCTGGGAGCCGTACGGCGACGACCATCTGGCCCCGGTGGGGCTGCTCGCCGATCCGCTGCTCGGGCCGCTGATCACCCCGGAGCGCGGTCGCCTCGTCCTGGAGACGCCCCGGGGTGCGGGACGGGAGGACGGCGGTCCGGTGGAGGCCCAGGCTCCGGAGGAGTCCGAGGCGGGCGAGTACGAGGCGGGGAAGTACGAGGCGGATGGGCTGGCTTGGCTCACGGACGAGGAGAGGCGTTCCTCGTACCGTTTCGTGCTCGTCCGGGACCTCTCGCCGCTGGAGCTGGCCGGGCGGATCGGCAGCGGGCCGCTGTCGGCGCCGTCCGACGAGGCTGAGGCGGGCGCGGCGGCCCGGGTCGGCCGGTGCGCGGTGGACGTGGACGGGGACGGGGAGAGCTGGAGTTTCGCGTTCGAGAGCGCTCCTGAGCCGTTCCGGGAGGATCGGCCGAGTGGGCCCGGGGCGCCGGCGTCCCGGGGGACGGCCTCGGTCACGGTGTGGTGCGAGCGGGGCAGCGGCACGTTCCACTTCTCGTACCGGGAAGACGGGCGGCGGGTGTACGGATTCACCGTGCGCGGCGGCGCGATCGAGCGGTGGGGCGCGCTGCCCGAGCCGCTCGACCCCGTACCGCTCTTCCCCGGCGCGTCCGCGGAGGAGGGCGACGACGAGGTGAACGTGGCGCTGGACCCGGACGACGAGTACGAGGCGCTCGCCGCGCTCTCGGAGGTGTACGGGGTCTCGCTGCCGCGCTTCGCGATCGGCGCGGGGCGGCTGCACGCCGTCGTCACCGGCGAGCCGGGCGGCGCGCGGCAGGCGCCGGGCGGCGCGTCGTGACGCCGATCCTGACGGCGCCCATCGGGACCGAGCGGCTGACGCTGCTGCCCCTGCGCGTCGAGCACGCGGAGGAGATGGCCGCCGTGCTGGCGGATCCGGCACTGCACCGCTACATCGGCGGAGCGCCTTCGACGGCGGAGGAGTTGCGCACGCGGTACGCCCGGATGGTCGCGGGCTCGCCCCTGCAGGTCATCTCCTGGTGCAACTGGGTGATCGGCGTCGAGGGCCCGGCGGGGCAGGGCCGGTGTCTGGCCGGGTACGTCCAGGCGACCGTGGTGCCGAGCCGTGACGGCGCCGGTCTCGACGCGGAGATGGCCTGGGTGGTGGGCACGGCGTGGCAGGGACAGGGCATCGCGAAGGAGGCCGCGCGGGGGCTGGTCGGGTGGCTGGTGGAGCGGGGAGTGGGGACTCTGGTCGCCCACGTCCATCCGGACCATCTGTCCTCGGCCGCCGTCGCGGCGTCGGTCGGGCTGACGCCCACCGACGAGTGGCAGGACGGCGAAGTGCGGTGGCGGCGGCGCGTCGTGTCCTGAACGGAGTGCGCGCGGGCCGCTGCGCGCGGCCCGGCGCGAAAAGCGGCGCGCGGCCCGGCGCGAAGCGTGGCGGCCGTTGTTCCCCCGGCCCGGGTCGGGCCCGGGGAACGGCGGCCGGCCCGGCCGCTCGCCCGCTCGCCCGCCCACGGAGGGCTCAGCCGAGCGGCCCCGCTCGGCAAGCGTGCTCGGCGGGCCCGCTCGGCGGGGCGTGCTCGGCCGATCAGCCGATCAGGGTGCGCACCATACGGCAGGTGGTGTTGGACGGCGGGTGGATTCCGATGCGGGCCGCCGTGCTCCGTATCCTCCGGTTGCTCGCCTTCTCCGGCACGTACACGCCCGAGTCCAGCAGGGCGATGGCGAGGCGCATCGCCTTCAGGCGCCGGTTGTGCGTCTCGTACCACTCGCGGGGCCGACCCGCGGGCAGTGGCATGCGCCGCAGCGCGGGTGATGTCCTGGATGATGTCTTCGACGGTGTCCTGACGGATTTCGTGGTGATGGTGGCAACGGCCATCGGCGACCTCCCGGCACGGTGGTGGGACCCTCACGAACTGCCTCCATTTTACTGCCCCCCACTGACAATCGCCCCTGGCCAAAGGCCATTTGATGGACTCCGGGCCAGGACCGTTGAGCGGATCCGGCGGCCCGCGCGTATGTAACGGCGCACCGAACCCCCCACCGGCCCCACACGTGCGCGGCCGGGAACAGGAGTCCGTCACGTGTCCCGTAAGAAGACCTTCAGCGGCCGGAAGAAACTCGCCCTGCTCGTCGGCGCGGCAGCGCTCGCGGGAGGCACGGCGGTGATCATGACCGGCACCAGCCAGGCTTCGGTGGTGTGCGACGGGCTGGCCACCGCCGTGACCAACAACGAGAACTTCATCGCGGCCCAGCGTGCCGCCCCTGACGCGCAGTCCGAGGCGCGGATCGCCAACCGAGTGGCGGTCATCGAGGAGATCGGCCGCAAGCAGGTGGCCTCCGGCTGCGCACCCGGGAACGGAGGCGGAAGCGGAGGCGGGAGCGAAGCCGGAGCCGGAGCCGGAAGCGGAGACGAGGGTGCGGGTGCCGGTACCGGGAACGAGCAGGCCGGTACGGACTCCCCGGGCACGGGCACGGGCACAGGCACGGGCGGCGACGCCAGCGCTCCCGACGACGGCAACGCGACCGGCGGGTCCGACGCGACCGGCGACGTCGTCTGCGCCGGTTCGACCGTCACGCTCTCCGGCGAGGCGGGTCCCCCGGCCGCGTCCAGCAATCAGTTCCCGGTCGGCACCACCCTCCGGGTGACCAACCTGGACAACAACAAGTCGACCACGGTGCAGGTCACTTCGGCCTCCGGCAGCTGCGCCCTGCTCAACGACGCGGCGTTCGAGCTGGTCCGCGAGGAGGGCAAGTTCCTGATCCGCAACGCCCGGATCGAGCAGATCCAGGGTGTCCGGTCGGCGGAGCGGGAGCAGCGGGAGCGAGTCGAGAGCGTCGGCTGACCGGGAGCCGGTCGGGGAGCCAGGGCCGCGCCGGGGCCGAGGCCAAGGCCGCGCCGGGGCCGGGGCCGCGCCGAGGCCAGGGCCGCGCCGACCGGCTCCCGCTCCGGCTCCCCGGCCGGATAGCCGGTCGGCTCCGGCTCCGGCTCCGCTCCGGGTCGGCTATCCGACCGGCTTCCGCTCCGGCTCCTCCCCCACGCCCGGAGCCCCCACGCCCGGGGCCCCTGCGGCCCCCCGGGTCCCTGCGGCCCCCCGGGTCCCTGCCGTCAGCTGGGCCTCCGCCGCCGCCAGGATCTCCGTCAGCCGCAGTCCGAAGCGCACGTCGCACGCGTGCGGCTGTCCCGTACGCATCGCCTCCAGCAGCGCGTCCACGGCGGCGGTGAAGGAGTCGACGGGATCGCCCCAGTTCTGCGGCAGCGTCGCCGTGCCGTGTTCCCCGCGCAGTTCGAGCGCCGTACCCGCGCTCGCGTGCGGCGCGCTCAGGCTCAGCGCCGCCGTACTGGCCGCCCCCGACACGTGCCGCAGCACGAGATGGGTGAGGTCGGGTTCGACGCGCGCGGCCAGCACGTCCGTGACGTCGCCGAGCAGCGGGATCAGCGCGGACAGCGCGTGCGGCCCCACGTCCCACAGGCCGCCCTTCTCGCGGCGCCAGGGCGAATCGGCGAACGGGCTGTCGCTCCCCGGGCTGAACAGACCGCCGAGCCACTGGGCGTGGGCGGTGAACCAGCCGCCCCGGTCCGCCTGCTCCGCCACCCACCGCGCGGTCTCCGGCGCGAACCGCAGGGTGCAGAACACCACGGACTCCACCCCGGCCAGCGCCGCCGCGTCCGCCACGGCGCGGGCGCCCGCCACGGTCGTCGCGACCGGCTTGTCCATGATCAGGTGGCATCCGGCGGCAGCGGCACGGGCCGCCAGCGGCGCCTGTACGTCGGGCGGCAGCGCGAACGCGATGGCGTCGCTCGCCGCGAACAGCACGTCGAGCCCGGCCTCGCCGGAGTGGGCGGCGGTGCCGTGCGCGGTGGCGAGCGCGGCGGCGGCCTCGGGCCGCCGTCCCCAGACGCCGCTGAATTCGATGCCGGAGTGGGCGGCGAGGGCGGGCGCGTGCGTGCGCTCGGCCCAGGGGCCGGTGCCGAGAAGTCCGATACGAGGCTTGTCCATACGGGTCATACGGATCAGTCTGCCGTCTCCCGCGCCCGCGACTCCCCCTCGCACCCCGTCCGTATACGGATCGGACCCCGTACACGGCCCGCATATGGCCCGTATACGACGGAGAAAGCGTTCCCGCTCCCGGTACACACGGCGGAGGCGCGACGGATGCCCGGCGGATGCGCGCCGCGCCTCGGGCGCCGCCCCATTGCCCGCAAAACACCACGAACCAAAATAAAACCGGGTAACACCCGGTTCACAGAGGGGCAACCACCGGGAAACCCCGAGTTGCGAGGCTTCGGGTCAAACCTGCTGCACCCGCAAAGGATGAGGCCCCGTGACGTTCAAGGCTGAGTACATCTGGATCGACGGTACCGAGCCGACCGCGAAGCTGCGCTCGAAGACCAGGATCCTCACCGACGGCGCCGAGCTTCCCATCTGGGGCTTCGACGGGTCGAGCACGAACCAGGCCGAGGGTCACGCCTCCGACCGGGTGCTGAAGCCGGTCTTCTCCTGCCCCGACCCGATCCGCGGCGGTGCCGACGTCCTCGTCCTGTGCGAGGTCCTGAACATCGACATGACGCCGCACGAGTCCAACACCCGTGCCGCACTGACCGAGGTCGCGGAGAAGTTCGCCGGTCAGGAGCCGATCTTCGGGATCGAGCAGGAGTACACGTTCTTCAAGGGTTCGCGCCCGCTGGGCTTCCCTGAAGGCGGCTTCCCGGCCGCGCAGGGCGGCTACTACTGCGGCGTCGGCGCGGACGAGATCTTCGGCCGCGACGTGGTCGAGGCGCACCTCGACAACTGTCTGAAGGCGGGACTCGGCATCTCCGGCATCAACGCCGAGGTCATGCCGGGCCAGTGGGAGTTCCAGGTCGGCCCGCTGGCCCCGCTGGTGGTGGCGGACCAGCTGTGGATCGCGCGCTGGCTGCTCTACCGCACCGCCGAGGACTTCGGTGTCTCCGCGACGCTCGACCCGAAGCCGGTGAAGGGCGACTGGAACGGCGCGGGCGCGCACACCAACTTCTCCACGAAGGCGATGCGCGAGGGGTACGAGGCGATCATCACCGCCTGCGAGTCGCTGGGCGAGGGCTCGAAGCCGCTCGACCACGTCAAGAACTACGGCGCGGGCATCGACGACCGGCTGACCGGGCTGCACGAGACCGCCCCGTGGAACGAGTACAGCTACGGCGTCTCGAACCGCGGCGCTTCGGTGCGCATCCCGTGGCAGGTCGAGCAGGACGGCAAGGGGTACATCGAGGACCGGCGTCCGAACGCCAACGTCGACCCGTACCTGGTGACGCGGCTGATCGTGGACACGTGCTGCTCGGCGCTGGAGAAGGCCGGGCAGGTCTGACCCACCCGAGCCGGGCCCGACGGTCCGACGGCCCGCGCCACCCACCGCGTACCGCGTACCGCGCGCCCGGCCACCACGCACCATCGCGCACGGCAGCGGCAGGTCCCGGCAGGTCCCGGGGCGCCGGGACCGAACCCGTCCCGACAGATGAAAGGAGCGTGCCGCGTGACCGCGATGTCTGCTTCAATGGGGTCATGGCCAGCTTCCCGTACCCCGTGACAGGTCGCACCGACCTGGAGCCGTTCTGGCCGTCCCGGCAGCACCATGACTTCGACCGGGTGTGTTGCCGCGTGAGGAACGCGCCGGCCCTCTAAAGCCCCTTCTTCCGGGCCTTCGGCCGCGCGCGCAGACGTACGTACATCTCTTGTGCCGTCCGCATCTGTCGTTCCGACGACTCCTCCGCGCGAAAGAGCTGACCCCTCATGGCGAACTCCGTTCTGTCCTCACTCTCCTCCGCAGCACCCCCCGCGACCGGCGGCTCCACGGCCTCCCCCGGCCGGCACCGGCTCCGGGCCGTCGACCGCGACGAGACCGCGCCCGCGCCGGTCGCGGCGCCCGCGCCCGCCGGGTTCGTCCCCGGCCGGATCGTGGACTTCCTGCCGCCCGACGCGACCTGGCTGCCCGCGCCCCAGCACACCCTGCCGTCGCTGCCTGGGCAGCCGCCGATGGTCGGCTACCTCGTACTCGTACCGGCCGAACGGCACGCGGCGGCGCTGGCGGCGTCGGCGCCCAGGACCCCGGCGGGCGGCGCCGGTCCCGTACTGATCGACGGCGTCCAGCGGATCGCCGTCGTGGACGGGGCGCAGTTGGACCTCACGTATCTCGAATTCGAGCTGCTCGCCCACCTGGTGGCGCATCCGAACCGGGTGCACACCCGCGACCAGCTGGTGACCACGGTCTGGGGCTACGGGCACGTGGGCGACGGGCGGACCGTCGATGTCCATGTGGCGCGGCTGCGCCGCAAGCTGGGGGCCGAGCACCGCCGCACGATCCAGACCGTACGGCGGGTCGGGTACAAGTACACGCCCTGAAGGACCGGGCGCGGCCGGTGACCGGCAGCCGGTACGGGACTCGGTGGCCCGTGACCGGTGGGCCGTGGCAGGCGGGCCGTAGCCGGCGGCCCGTGAGCGGTGAGCCGTGACCGGTGGCTCGTAGCCGGTGGGCCGTGGCAGGCCGCCCGTGGCCGGAGGCCCGTGGCCGGAGGCCGATTGCCGTGTCCGTTCGCCCGGCCGGTAGTGGTACGGGACCCCGCCCGGTTTCGATCACCGGGCGGGGCTCCCCCACCCCCGGCTATCCGCGCGCCGCCGCCGGGCGCCTCGCGCGCGTCCACAGGCCGAGCGCCGCGTCCAGCGCGAGGAACACCAGCAGGCTGATCCCGAGCAGCGGCAGGAACCAGCCGACCAGCGCCGTCACCGCCACGAGCGGCAACAGCCAGGTCAGCGGCACCTTGCGCCAGGTGCCGCGCGCTACCGGCCGACCCACGCCGAATCCGCTCTTCTTGGTGGGCCGGCGCAGCCACCACATCCGGTAGCCCCAGACGATGAGCAGGATCAGGGAGAGGGCCAGCGCGGCGAGCGCGAGCTGGTTGGGGAGGCCGAGGAACAGGCCCATGTGGGCGTCGATGCCGAAGCGGGTCAGCTGGGCCAGCAGGGGGTAGTCGGCGAAGCGCAGTTCGTCGATGATCATGCCATCGGCCGGGTCGACGGCGACGGAGTCGAGGCGTACGGGGAACTGTTTGTCCGTCTGCGCGATGGTGTAGCCGAGCCCCTCCGTCGGCAGAGTCACCTGGATCGGCCCGTCGAGACCGGCCTGACGGGCGGCGACGACGGCCAGGTCGACGCCGATGTCCGCAGCGTCCATGCCCTCCATCCCGGGCATGTCCTCCATGCCTTCCATGCCCTCGTGCCCCTCGTGGCCGCCGCCGCCCGCGCCGCCCGCATCGGCGGTACCGCCGTCGAGGGCCGCGGAGACGGACGGGGTCGAGCTGCCGAGCTGGTCCTTGATCTCGCCGATGTTCCCGCCCGCGTACTTCGACCAGGTCAGCCCGGTGGCGGAGAGCAGGACGAGGCCGGTCACGGCCCACAGCCCGAGCGAGCCGTGCAGGGAGAGCGTCCTGCGCCGCCCGGTGGTCCCCCGCTCGGGAACGAGCAGCGCCCGCTTCGAGGCGCGCTTGCGGCCCACCCAGAGCAGCAGCCCGCCGAGGGCCACCACCCAGAGCCAGCTGGCGGCGAGTTCGCTGTAGTAGAGGCCCGGCTCGCCCAGCTGGAGATGGCGGTGGAACTCGGAGAGCCAGGCCCGCACCGGAAGGGCGCCGGAGCTGCCGTAGGAGTCCAGCGCGCCCCGTACCTCCGCGGTGTACGGGTCGACGAAGACGGCGAGGGAGTGGGACTCCTTGGCGTCGGGGGTGGCCATCAGGACCTGGGTCGTCGCGCCCTCCTCCGACGGCAGGCGTACGGAGGTGACGGTGCCCTCCGGGTGCGCGGCGCGGGCGGCGGCGATCTGGTCGACGATCGGCTGGGCGCGGTCGCCGACCGGGGCGCGCAGTTCGTGACGGTAGAGGACCTTCTCGGCCTGGTAGGACAGGGAGTACAGGAGTCCGCTGGTGGCGGCGACGAGCAGCAGCGGGGCTATCAGCAGGCCCGCGTAGAAGTGCAGCCGCAGGACGAGGGGGCGCAGGGCGCTCCAGCCGGAGACGGCGGAGGTATCGGAGGCGGCGGAGGTATCAGAGGCGGCGGAGGTATCAGAGGCGGCCGAGCTATCGGAGGCGCTGGTGGTGCCCGGGACGGTGGT
>NZ_QQNA01000353.1 GCF_003346515.1 Streptomyces corynorhini | reverse complement strand
GCGGGCGAGCGCCCCGTACGGATCGGGGCCGGGGACGCCGTCCTGCTGTCGCCGGGCACCGCACACGGCATGGCCAGCGGTCCTGACGTGCGGATGGGAGCCTGCGACGTGGAGTCGGCGGCCCGAGCCCGTGCCGAGGGAAGCGTCTTCCGGCTGGGCCCGCCGCCGGTGAGGACGGAACTGATCACCGTGCACTACGCGCAGGACCCGGCGGTGACCACCCCCGTACTCACCGCGCTCGCCCGGCCGCTGCACATCACGGCGAGCGAGAACCCCGGACTGGAGAAGACCGTCGACTTCCTCACCGCGGAACTCGCACGACCGCAGATCGGCACCACCGCCGTGGTCAACAGCGTCGTCGACCTGCTGCTCGTACAGTTCATCCGCGCCTGGCTGGCCCGCCGTCCCGGGGAGCGGTCCGGCTCGTGGCTCGGCGCGATGCGTGATCCGGTCGTACACGACGCCCTGGCGTGTATCCACGGCGCGCCGGAACGCCCGTGGACCACGGAATCCCTCGCCGCCGCCACCAGCGTCTCCCGGGCGACGCTGTCCAGGCACTTCCGCTCCGCCCTCGGACAGCCGCCGGGCGCGTACCTGACGCGGTGGCGCATGGACCTGGCGTCCATCCGGCTCCGCGACACCGACGAACCGGTCGAGGCGATATCCGGCGCGGTCGGATACGGGTCCCCGCACGCCTTCAGCCGCGCCTTCCGGCGCGCCCGCGGCATGGCCCCCGGCGCGTACCGCACCCGCCTGCGCGGCCACGACCCCGCCCGGGAATGACGGCGCGGGCCGCCGGTGTTCCCG
>NZ_QQNA01000352.1 GCF_003346515.1 Streptomyces corynorhini | reverse complement strand
CTGAGAGCCCGCCGGGTGCGCCGGTCGCGCCGGGCGCCGCAGCGCTACCAGCGCACCGGGAGCGCGCGCACCCCGCGGATCAGCAGCCCCGGCAGCCAGTCATACGCCCCGGCGGCCGGGTCGAGCGCCAGGTCGGGGCAGCGTTCCAGCAGCGTACGGAGGACGATGCGGGCCTCCAGACGGGCCAGTGGGGCGCCCACGCAGAAGTGGATGCCGTGGCCGAAGGCGAGATGACCAGGGCCCCGGCCCTCGGTCGCCGACCTGCGGATGTCGAAGGTGTCGGGGTCGGGGAAGCGGGCCGGGTCGCGGTCGGCCGAGGCGAGCGAGATCAGGACGGTCCGGTGCGCCGGTATCTCCGTACCGGCGTACGAGACCGGCTCGCGGGTGAACCGTACGGTGCTGGTCTCCACCGGCCCCTCGAACCGCAGCGTCTCCTCGATCGCACCGTCGAGCAGGCCGAAGTCCGCTCTCAGCGCGGCCAGTTGGCCCGGGTGAGCGAGCAGGCACCGTACCGCGTTGGCGATCAGGTTGACCGTGGTCTCGTGCCCGGCGATCAGCAGGACGTAGGCCCACGCGCGCAGTTCCGCCGCCGACAGCCGGTCGCCGTCCTCCGCGCGGGCGCGCAGCAGCGAGGAGAGCAGGTCGTCGGTGGGACCCGCCTTCCTCTTGTCCTCGATGAGCGCGTCGAGGTACGCGCACAGCTCGACCGTCATGACCCGCTGCCCCTCGGGGGTGGTGGGCGCGACGATCTCGTTGGTCCAGACGCGGAAGGTGTCACGGTCGGCGAGCGGCACGCCGAGCAGCTCGCAGATGACGGTGATGGGCAGCGGGAACGCCAGCGCGTCGACCAGATCGCCGCTGCCCGACGGGCCCATCGCGTCGAGGAGTTCGTCGGTGACGCGCTGGATGCGCGGCAGCATCCGCTCCACCCGGCGCGCGGTGAACTCGGGGGCGACGAGCTTGCGCAGCCGGGTGTGGTCGGGCGGGTCGAGGGTGAGCACGTGCGGGCCCATGATCGCCTCGTCGCTCGACTCGTACCCCATGGTGGCCAGCGCCTTGGAGAGCCGCGGGTCGGCGAGGGCCTCGCGCCCCTCCTCGTATCCGACGACCAGCCAGAACGGGTCGCCGTCCCGGGCGATGACCTCGTGGACGGGTCCCGTCTCGCGCAGCTTCGCGTAGTACGGGTAGGGGTCGGCGTTGAAGTCCGGTCCGTAGTGCGCCAGTTCGATGACAGCCATCGGATCAGCCTACGTCGCCACCCCGCGCGATCCGCCGGTTCCGGGCCGATCAGGCCGGGGCGGCCCGGTCCGCGTCCTGCACCAACAGCGCTATCTGCACCCGGTTGTTGAGGCCGAGCTTGGCCAGGATCCGGGAGACGTGCGCCTTGACCGTGGGGACGCTCATGTAGAGGCTCGCGGCGATCTCCGCGTTGGACCGGCCCTGGCCGACGGCGAGCGCGACCTCGCGCTCCCGTTCCGCGAGCGCGGCGAGCCGCCCGGCCGCGTGGCCGCCGCGGCTCACGACGACCGCCTCCTCCTCCGCCACCCGGGTCATCAGCTGGCGGGTGACGGCGGGCGAGAGCACCGGGTCCCCGGCGGCGACCCTGCGCACGGCCGCGACGATCTCGGCGGGCGGTGTGTCCTTGAGGACGAAGCCGGCCGCGCCCGCGCGCAGCGCCCGTACCACCTGTTCGTCGGCGTGGAACGTGGTCAGCACCAGGACCTCGGGGGCGCCGGGGCGGGCGCGCAGCACCTCGGTGGCGGTCAGCCCGTCCATGACGGGCATCCGGATGTCCATGAGAACGACGTCGGGGGCTGCCCGTTCGACCAGGGACATCACCTCGGCGCCGTCGGCCGCCTCTGCCACGATCTCGATGTCGTCGGCGCCGCCGAGCATCAGCGTGAGCCCGGCGCGCACGAGCGGGTCGTCGTCGACAATGATCAGCCTGATGGCCTCGGTGGTCATGGGGTCCACGGTAGCCAAGCAGACACGGTGAATCCGCCGTCCCCGGTGGGCCCGTGTGCGAACCGGCCACCGGCCAGCGCGGCCCGTTCGGTGAGCCCGATCAGCCCCTGTCCCGAGCCGGGCACCTTCGGCACCTCGCCGGGGGGCGCGTCGTTGCGCACCTCGACGGTGAGCCCTTCGCCGGGGCTGCCGCCGACCGCGACGCTCGCGCGGCTGCCGGGCGCGTGCTTGCGGGCGTTGGTCAGGCCCTCCTGGGCGACGCGGTAGGCGGTGCGGCCGAGGGCGGCGGGCACGGCGGCGGGGTCGTCGATCCGGTTGTCGAGCGTGACGCGCATCCCGGCCAGCCGCACCTCGTCGACCAGCGCGTCCAGGGTGGCGAGTGTCGGCTGCGGCCGGTCGCCCTCGCCGCCGGGCGCCCGCAGCACTCCGATGATCATGCGCAGGTCCTGGAGGGCGTCGTGCGCGCTGTCCCTGATCACCCCCGCCGCCCTGGCGACCTCGGGGGCGGGCGCGTCCGGCCGGAACTCCAGGGCGCCCGCGTGGACGCTGAGCAGCGTCAGCCGGTGGGCCAGCACGTCGTGCATCTCCCGGGCGACCTCCTCGCGGGCGAGCCGCTGCGCCTGCTCGGCGCGGAGCGCCGCCTCGGCCTCGGCGCGCACCGCGCGCTCGCGCAGCGCCGCGACCAGCTGGCGCCTGGACCGTACGAGCATGCCCCAGCCGACCGCCAGCAGGAGGACGACCGCGGTCGTGATGATCGCCGCGCGGACGGAGCTGCTCGGATCGGGGCGCAGGTACGCCTGCCCGATCCCGGTCAGCAGCGACACCACGCCGACGATCAGCACGGGCCGGAACGGCCGGTGCACGGCCACACAGAACAGCGCGACCAGGGAGGCTCCCGCGGCGACGGGCGTGAGCGTGCTCAGCACGGCCAGCCCGAGCGCCAGCTCCACCGGCCGGCGGCGGCGCAGCCACAGCGCGCCGCAGGCCAGGACGCCCGCGGCGATGTCGAAGAGGACGACCGGGTCCGGATCGCTCAGCTGGCGGGAGGTCTGGAGACCGATCAGCCCGACGCCGGCCGCGACGAGCGTCATGAGCGCGTCGATGGCCCAGTCCCGTACGGTACGGCGCGGCCGGGCCCGGACGGGCCCTGGGGCCCGGTCGGCCCCGGGCTCCCCGGCCGGCTCGGGATCCCTCGGGTGGAGCATCTCCGAGGGCAGCAGCCAGGGATAGTCCGTACGTGTCATACCGACCACGTTACGCAGGCCGGAGGCGTGACAGTGGGTGCCGGAGCGGGGTCGGTACCAAAGTCGCGAGGTTGCCGACTTCGGTAACGGCGCGGCAGGGCCGTAGGTCCTCATCGCTTGGATCGGGCCGGATCAGATCGCTTGGATCGGGCCGGATCAGGGAGGGCACGCGGTGCCAGGCCCTGTCTTCGAAACGGCGCCGTCCGCCCCCGGGGCGGGGTCGGCGGCGTCCGGCGTCCGCGGGTGTGCGGGCCGTTCGGCTCTCAGCCGCCCAGCTCCCGGTGGCGCGCGGCCAGCCGCGCCGCGCCGGACCGGGTGAGGGAGCCGAACAGCCGCAGCCGGGAGATCCCGCCGTCCGGGAAGATGTCGAGGCGCACCTCGGAGGCGACCACACCTGCGGGCAGTACGTAGCGGTGGTTCGTGTCGGGCTGGAGCGCGGTCCTCGGCAGGATCTCGGTCCAGCCGCCCGGCTCCGTCCCGGCTGCCCGCCCGGCCGCCGGGCCCGGCTCGCCGTCCCGTACCCACAGCGCGGCCCAGCCCGCCGCGTTGCCCTTCAGATACGCGGTGTCGATCTCGACGGCGCGGATCTCGGCCTGCTCCGCCGTCCGGTAGCGGATCCAGTCGTGGCCCAGGTCGCGGCGGCGCCTGGTCTCCCAGCCGTCGTCCATCCGGCCGGAGCGGCCGGGCCCGATGGTGTGGGCGGCGGGCGAGTAGAAGCGGTCGGAGGCGTCCTCGACCCGGCCGCCGTTCTCCAGCGCGACGACGTCGAACGTGCCGAGGGCTGCGAGCCACGCCGGGTCGGGCCGGGCCTCGCCGTACACCCGCAGCCGGGCGATCCCGCCGTCGGGGTGCTGGTTGATCCGCAGGTGGGTGAAGCGGCGCGGGGCGTCGACCGCGAAGCCGTTGGCGGCGTGGCCGCCGATCTCCGTACGGGGTACGAGGACCGTCCACTTCACGCCGTCGGCGAGGAGGTCCGCGGGGGACGGGGTGCCGGGCAGCGCGGTGGCCTCCACGGAGACGGCGCGCGGATGGTTTCCCCGGAAGTGCGCGGTGTCGACGACGATGCCGCGGATCGTTCCGGGGACGCCGAGCCGTACCAGCGCCCAGTCGTGGTCGGTGTCGGCGGGGTGCGGGCGGGCGCCGCCGCTCCCGCGGCGGCGGCGGGTCTCCCAGCCGTCCATGATCTTGCCCTTGTGGCCGAAGCGTTCCGGTTCGAAGGTGGCGGGGCCCGGCTTCAGCAGGTTCTCGCGCTCGGCGAAGAACTCGTCGTTGGCGGCCGTCACCCCGGCGCCGAGCCGCCGGTCGGCGAGGTCGGTGAGGTGGGTGAAGGGGAAGTCGGCGGCGCGGTAGTCGGCGTACGGGTCGCCGCCGCCGTACGGCTGGGCGTCACCGGTGAAACGGGGCTCGGACACGTTCAGTCGTTCCTTTCGAGCAGGCGTCCCGCGGGCTCGGCGAAGGCGCCGTCGCGGAGGATCGGAGCGCCGCGCAGCCAGGCCGATCTCACCACGCCGTACAGCGTTCTGCCCGCGTACGCCGTGATCTGGTTGCGGTGGTGCAGCGCGACCGGGTCCACGGTGAAGGTCTCCTCCGGGGCGAGGACAGCGAAGTCGGCGTCACGACCGGCCTCGATCGCTCCCTTACGGGTCAGCCCCGCGAGCGCGGCGGGGGCCGTCGACATCCAGCGCACGACGTCCTCCAGCGGCCGGCCGCGTCTGCGCGCCTCGGTCCAGATCGCCGGGAGCCCCAGCTGGAGGGAGGAGATACCGCCCCAGGCGGTGGCGAAGTCGGGGGTCTTGAGGTCGGTGGTGCACGGCGAGTGGTCGGAGACGACGCAGTCGATGGTGCCGTCGGCGAGCCCCTGCCACAGCGCGTCCTGGTTCGCGGCCTCCCTGATCGGCGGGCAGCACTTGAACTCCGTCGCCCCGTCGGGGACTTCCTCCGCCGTGAGCGTGAGGAAGTGCGGGCAGGACTCGGCGGTGATCCGCACTCCGGCGCGTCTGGCCCCGGCGATCAGCGGCAGCGCGTCCGAGGAGGACAGATGCAGGACGTGCACCCGGGCGTCGAGCCGCTCGGCCTGCGCGACGAGGTGCGCGACCGCCGCGTTCTCGGCGCCGCGCGGGCGGGACGCCAGGAAGTCGGCATAGGCGGGGCCGCCGCGCAGCGGCGCGGACTCCAGGGCGTGCGGGTCCTCCGCGTGCACGATCAGCAGCCCGCCGAACCCCGTGATCTCGGCGAGCGAGCGGCCGAGGCGCTCCTGGTCCAGCTCGGGGAACTCCTCCACACCGGACGGCGACAGGAAGCACTTGAAGCCGAAGACCCCGGCGTCGTGCAGCGGCCGCAGCTCCTTCACGTTGTCCGGGACCGCGCCGCCCCAGAATCCGACGTCGACGTGGATACGGCCGCGCGCCGCCGCGCGCTTGGTCTCCAGGTGGGCGGGGGTGGTGGTGGGGGGCAGCGAGTTGAGGGGCATGTCGAGCAGGGTGGTGACGCCACCGGCCGCGGCCGCGCGGGTGGCGGTCCAGAAGCCCTCCCACCGCGCGCGCCCCGGGTCGTTGACATGGACGTGGGTGTCGACGAGGCCGGGGAGTACGGCGTCGTCCCCGACATCCTCCAGCCGGGCGCCCGCCGGTATCCCGCAGGCGTACGGCAGGACGGCGGCGACCGTGGCTCCGGCGACGGCGACGGAGGCGGGGCGTACGCCGTCGGGGGTGGCGACGCGGGTGGAACGCAGTATCAGGGTCACATCGTTCACATCGGACACGTGTAGCCCTTCCGGACGCATCTGCGAATTCAACGAACTGTTGAAGGAGTCTCACTCCGCACGCAGGACCAGTCAAGGGCACCCGCACGCCCCACGCGCCCCGGAGACGCCCCGGAGATGTGCCCGAAATGCGCCCGACATGCCGCTACCGCTCCGCGCCCGCTCCCCCGCGCGCGGCTCGGTCACGCGAGAGCCGTCGCACGGACCGGCGCGCGGGGGAGCGGGCGCGG
>NZ_QQNA01000351.1 GCF_003346515.1 Streptomyces corynorhini | reverse complement strand
CGACCGGCGCCGCCGTCCCGCCCCCGACCCCGCCCCCGACCCCGCTCCCGACCCCGCTCCCCTGCTCGGCCTCCGGCGCCACGTCCACCGTGATGATGGACGCCCCGACGTCGACCGTCGTGCCCTCCTCGAAGCGCAGCGCGTGCACCACCCCGTCGTACGGGATGGGCAGTTCGACGGCGGCCTTCGCCGTCTCGACCTCGCACACCACCTGGCCGTCCGTCACCGAGTCGCCCGGCTTCACGTACCACTTGAGGATCTCGGCCTCGGTGAGTCCCTCGCCCACGTCGGGCATCCTGAACTCGCGGTAGCGGGTCGAGGCGCCGGTGGAAGTCTCAGCAGTCATGGTCACGGCACTCCTCAGTACGCGAGCGAGCGGTCGACGGCGTCGAGCACCCGGTCCAGGCCCGGGAGGTACTCGTCCTCCAGCCGGGCGGGCGGATACGGCGCGTGGTAGCCGCCGACGCGCAGCACGGGCGCCTCCAGATGGTAGAAGCACCGCTCCGTGACGCGAGCGGCGATCTCCGCGCCCGAGCCGTAGAAGACCGGCGCCTCGTGCACGACCACCAGCCGGCGCGTCTTCTCGACCGAGGTCTGGATCGTGTCGAAGTCGATCGGGGACATCGACCGCAGGTCGAGGACCTCCAGCGAGCGGCCCTCCTCCTCGGCGGCGGTGGCCGCCTCCAGACAGACCTTCACCATCGGACCGTACGCCGCGAGCGTGAGGTCCGTGCCCTCGCGCGCGACCCGCGCCCGGTGCAGCGGACCGGGGATCGCCTCGGTGTTGACCTCGCTCTTGTCCCAGTAGCGCCGCTTCGGCTCGAAGAAGATCACCGGGTCGTCGCTCTGGATGGCCTGCTGCATCATCCAGTAGGCGTCCGACGACGTCGAGGGCGAGACGATCTTCAACCCCGCCACGTGCGCGAACAGCGCCTCGGGCGATTCGCTGTGGTGCTCGACCGCGCCGATGCCGCCGCCGTACGGGATCCGGATGACGACCGGCATCTTGATCTTGCCCAGCGCGCGGGCGTGCATCTTCGCGAGCTGCGTGACGATCTGGTCGTACGCCGGGAAGACGAAGCCGTCGAACTGGATCTCCACCACCGGCCGGTAGCCGCGCAGCGCCAGCCCGATGGCGGTGCCGACAATGCCCGACTCGGCGAGCGGGGTGTCGATGACCCGGCCCTCGCCGAAGTCCTTCTGGAGGCCGTCCGTGACCCGGAAGACGCCGCCGAGCTTGCCGACGTCCTCTCCCATGATCAGGACCTTGGGGTCGGTTTCGAGGGCCTTGCGCAGCGACTCGTTGATCGCCTTCGCGAGGGGCAGCTTCTGTACGGACATGATCAGTTGCCCCCCTCGGAGCCGTTGCCCTCACCCGCGGCGTCCTCGAACGACGCCTGGTACGCGGTGAACTGCGCGCGCTCCTCGTCGACGAGCGCGTGCCCGTCGGCGTAGACATGGTCGAAGATCGCCAGGCTGTCCGGCTGCGGCATGGCGCGCACGACGTCGCGTACCCGCTTGCCGAGCGTCTCGCTCTCCTCCTCCAGTGCGGCGAAGAACGCCTCGTCGGCCAGGCCCTGCCGCTCCAGATACCTGCGCAGCCGCAGGATCGGGTCCTTGGCCTGCCAGGACTCCGTCTCCTCGTCGGCGCGGTACTTCGTCGGGTCGTCGGAGGTGGTGTGCGCGCCCATGCGGTACGTGAACGCCTCGACCAGCGTCGGGCCCTCGCCCCGCCGGGCCCGCTCCAGCGCGGAACGGGTCACGGCCAGGCAGGCGAGTACGTCGTTGCCGTCCACCCGGACGCCGGGGAAGCCGAACCCCTGCGCGCGCTGGTAGAGCGGCACGCGGGTCTGCTTCTCGGTCGGCTCGGAGATCGCCCACTGGTTGTTCTGGCAGAAGAAGACGACCGGCGCGTTGTAGACGGCCGAGAAGGTGAACGACTCGGCGACGTCGCCCTGGCTGGAGGCCCCGTCCCCGAAGTACGCGATCACCGCGGAGTCCGCGCCGTCCTTGGCCACGCCCATCGCGTACCCCGTCGCGTGCAGGGTCTGGGAGCCGATGACGATGGTGTAGAGGTGGAAGTTGTTGGTGGCGGGGTCCCAGCCGCCGTGGTTGACGCCCCGGAACATCCCGAGCAGGTTGGTCGGGTCGACGCCCCGGCACCAGGCCACGCCGTGTTCACGGTAGGTCGGGAAGACGTAGTCGTCGTCGCGCAGCGCGCGTCCCGAGCCGATCTGGGCGGCCTCCTGGCCGAGCAGCGAGGCCCACAGCCCCAGCTCGCCCTGGCGCTGGAGCGCGGTGGCCTCGGCGTCGAAGCGGCGGGTGAGGACCATGTCCCGGTAGAGCCCGCGCAGTTCCTCGGGCGTCAGGTCGACGGCGTAGTCCGGGTGCTCGACCCGCTCGCCCTCCGGCGTCAGCAGCTGTACGAGCGGGGGCTCGGACGTTTTCGGCTGCGGGGTCCTCTTCGCGCTCGCGCGCTTGGTACCACTGGTGCGTCGCGGTTTGCGAGCGGCAGTGCTCTCCACGGTCACGTGCGTGCTCCTCCGTCTGTCCGGCCCCCGGGATCCGCCGGGAACCAGTGCGGCTCCGCCTGGTCCGTCCGTGTGCACGGGGTGTGTGCGACCCGGCCGGGGCAGGCGTGACAGGTTGCCCCGGCGGACGCTCTGTCACAAGCACGTTACCCAGTCGTCCGCATTACTGCGAAACCCCACTTGACCTGCAATTTTGCTTGGATTTCCAAGTAAATCGGCAAAGTCTGGAACAACCACTGGTCACAGCCTCGCAGGCCGCCGGAACAACGGCACGTTATCCCGCTGATCTGCGGCAGGGAAGGGGTGAGTGTGTGAGACTGAATTCCGTGCGAGAAGACGGAAAAATCACGGTATTTCTGCTTGATGACCATGAAGTCGTCCGCAGGGGCGTCTTCGAGCTGCTCTCCGTCGAGGACGACATCGAGGTGGTCGGCGAGGCCGGCACCGCGGCCGACGCGATGGCCAGGATCCCGGCGACCCGGCCCGACGTGGCCGTACTGGACGTACGGCTGCCGGACGGCAGCGGGGTCGAGGTCTGCCGGGAGATCCGCTCGCGGGACGAGAACATCAAGTGCCTGATGCTCACCTCCTTCGCGGACGACGAGGCGCTGTTCGACGCGATCATGGCCGGGGCCTCGGGATACGTTCTGAAGGCGATCCGCGGCAACGAGCTGCTGACGGCGGTACGGGACGTGGCGGCGGGCCGCTCGCTGCTGGACCCGGTGGCGACGGCGCGGGTGCTGGAGCGGCTGCGCAACGGCAAGGACCCCAAGGGCGACGAGCGGCTGGCCGACCTGACCGACCAGGAGCGCCGGATCCTGGATCTGATCGGCGAGGGGATGACGAATCGGGCGATCGGCGAGCAGCTGCACCTCGCGGAAAAGACGATCAAGAACTACGTCTCCAGCCTGCTCTCCAAACTGGGGATGGAACGGCGGTCGCAGGCCGCCGCGTTCGTGGCGCGGATCCAGGCGGAGAAACGCTGAGCGGGGCGCGCCCGACGGGACGGGAGCCCGGGTGCCCGGGGTGCCCTACCGCGTCCGTACCCGCCCCAATCGGGACCAACGTCCCGGGGTTGAGGGGCCGCCTCCCCTGGTGGGACCCCTCTTCGGTGACGGAGAGTGGACATCATGTCCACCGAGGAACACCGCGCCATCGAGCTGCTCAACCGCGTGTCGCACGGGCATGTGGCGACGAGTATGCGCGCCATGCCGATCATGGCGCCCGCCCGGCACGTGGTGACGGACGGCTCGGTGCTGCTGCGGATGCACGCGGGCCTCGGCTACCACCGCGCGTGCGGCGGCGGTGTGGTGGCGTACGGCGCGGACAACTTCGGCAGCGGCGACGACAGCCTCTGGTCGGTGCAGTTCACCGGTACCGCCGAACTGGTTGAACCAACCGAACAAGAAATCGAACTGTTTGAATCTGACCCGATTCTCGTCGACGGCGAACCGTTCGAGCCCGTCTTTATGCGGCTCGCGCCCCAATTTGTCGCCGTACATATGATCGAATACGCCGACGAGCGACAGAGTCAACACGCTGCGTGATCTAACATCTGGCAAGTGCTGCGCTCATATGAAATCGCTGCGCCTGCCGCGACAGCCGTCATTCCTCTGCCCGCCTCCGCCACCCAGCGGACCTCACACCTCTCCCACGCGCCCCACGCGCCGCACGGTTCGGCCCCACCCGACCGTGCGGCTCCCCCCGTGCGCGCGCTGCTCCACCGCTACCGCGACGCGGGCGACCTCGTCTCCTGCGAACCCGTCGCCCAGGGACTCCTCAACCGGGGGTACCGGCTGCGCACCACCCGGGGCGCCTACTTCCTCAAGCACCATCTGGACGGCGATCACGAGGCCATCACCCGCCAGCACCGCGCCACCCAGCGGCTCCAGGCCCTCGGAGTGCCCGTCGCCCCGCCCGTCGAGAGCGCCGACGGCGACACCGTCGCGGTCATCGGCGGCCGGTGCTACGCCCTGCACCCGTGGATCGAGGGGCGCCACCGTGACGGCGCCCAGCTGACAACCGCCGCGTCCCGGCGGCTCGGGGGGCTGCTCGGACTCGTCCACACCTGCCTCGACCAGGTGATGGCGCCCGACCCCGATCCGCTCCCGTGCCTCGGCTACCTGAGCCCCGACCCCGCCGACACCTTCGCTCTCATCGACGAACTGCTCGCCCTGGCGCGGGGCCGCGCGCGTGCCGACGTCTTCGACCGGCTGGCCGAGCACCGCCTCGTGGAACGGCGCGGCCTGCTGGAACGTCACGCCCACCGCAGGCCACCACTCGGCGCCGAGCCCGCCACCGGGTGGGTGCACGGCGACTTCCACCCGCTGAATCTGCTCTACCGGGGCGCGGAACCGGCCGCGATCGTCGACTGGGACCGGCTCGGTGTGCAGCCGCGCGCGGAGGAGGCCGTACGGGCAGCGGCGATCTTCTTCGTACGGCCCACGGGGGAGCTGGAGTTACCGAAGGTACGGGCCTATGCGCGCGCCTACCGGGCCGCCGCCGGGACCTGTGCCTCCGAGCTGGCGGCCGCCGTGCACCGGGTGTGGTGGGAGCGCCTGAACGACTTCTGGATACTGCGCTGGCGCTACCAGCTGAACGACCGCAGGGCCGACCCGCTGTTCGCGGCGGTGTCGGCCCTGGCCGTGTGGTGGACGCGGGAGTACGACGCGGTGTGCGAGGCGTTCGCCGGGTGAGGCGCGTCGCCCCCGGTCCGGAAACGACGGCGCCGGGGGCGACGGGCGTACTGCCTCGTCACCCCCGGCGCGTACGCCGGGTACGGCCCGCGTCAGCCGGTACCGGTGGAGTCGCCGGCGCCCGCGTCCGTACCGGCGTTGGCGTTGCCGCCCGCGTCCGCACCGGCGTTGGCGTTACCGCCCGCGTCCGCACCGGCGTTGGCGTTGCCGCCCGCGTCGGCACCGGAGTTGGCGTTCCCCGCGTCCGTACCCGCGTTGGCGTTGCCGCCCGCGTCGGTACCCTCGGTCGCCGAGCCGCCGTCGTCCCCCGAGTCCGACTCCGTCGGCGTGGGCGCGGTGTCCGACGGTTGGTTGGGGTACTTCGGCGAGTAGGACGGCGAGTAGCGCGGGCTCCAGTTGCCGTTCTGGTTGCCGCCGGTGGAGGTTTCGGGTTCGGTCTCCTCCGAGGACTCCGACTCGCTGGGCGACGGACTTGGGCTCGACTTCGTCGGCGACGGGCTGCTGGACGTGTCGGGCTTCTTGTTGTCCGTGTCAGGACTGCCCATGCCGTTCACCGCGAACGCGACGCCCGCCACGACGGCGATCAGCGCGAGCGCGGCGAAGAGGATCATCTTGCCCCGGCCGCCACCGCCGCCCTGGTGGCCGCCGTCGTAACCGCCGTACGCGCCGTCGTTCGGGTTCATCGGCGGCAGGATCGGGCCCTGCGAGGTGTCGCCGTGCGACGGGTGGCCCATCGCGGGCGTCGCGGCCATGCCCATCGCCGCTGTGGTGCCGACGCCGTGCACGCCGACCGGGCCGGTGTTCCAGGTGCCGGTGTAACCACCCTGCTGGTGGAGCATCTGCATGCCGTACTGGACGAGCCCGCGCATCTCCTCGGCGCTCTGGAACCGGTCGTCCGGCTCCTTCGCGAGCGAGCGCATGACCAGACCGTCCAGCTCCGGCGGGGCCACGTCCGAGGCTTCGGACGGCGGCACCGGAATGTCCTGAACGTGCTGGTAGACCACCGAGAGCGGTGTCTCACCGGTGAACGGGGGCCGCAGCGCGAGGAGTTCGTAGAGCAGACACCCCGTGGCGTACAGGTCGCTGCGGTGGTCGACGGCCTTGCCGAGCGCCTGCTCGGGGGAGAGGTACTGCGGCGTGCCCATGACCATGCCGGTCTGGGTCATCGTCGACTGCGCGCCGTGCAGGGCGCGCGCGATGCCGAAGTCCATCACCTTGACCGCGCCCGTGTCCGTGATGATCACGTTCGCGGGCTTGATGTCGCGGTGCACGATGCCGTGCTGGTGCGAGTAGGCGAGCGCCTCCAGCACGCCGGAGACGATGATCAGCGCCTGCTCGGGCGGCGGCGGCTCCGCGCTGATCAGCAGGTCCCGGATGGTCCGTCCCTCGACCAGCTCCATCACGATGTACGGGACGGTCTGCCCGTTGATGGTGTCTTCGCCCGAGTCGTAGACCGCCACCACCGCGTGGTGGTTGAGCCCGGCGACCGACTGTGCCTCACGGGTGAAACGCGCCTTGGACACCGGGTCCTCGGCGAGGTCCCCGCGCAGCAGCTTCACCGCGACGATGCGTCCCAGCCGGACGTCCTCCGCCGCGAACACCTCGGCCATACCGCCGCGGCCGAGGCGGTGGGTCATGCGGTAACGGCCGTCGCCGACGGTCCCGCCGACCAGTCCGTTGTCGCCCCAGGAGTCCGCAGCATCCGACACTCCGCCGCCTGCTTCGGGTTCGGGTGCCATCAGTCCTCGCCGTCGTATCTGTCCGCTTGATGACCGCGCGCGCGGTCCGCGGTTGGGTCTGTGATTCTCAGGGGATGTATCAGGGGGTGGCTGTGTCACATCACGCTACAGCCTCCGCGGGACACGCCGGTCCAGTTGGCCGGTCCCGGGGCCGGGCCGCAGGGACCGGTCATGAAACCCGCTGCGCGGTCAGCCGTGCAAGTTCCATGATTTTCCGGTAACGCTTCCGAGACGCTTGCTGTGGTTACGGTCACGGAACGGGCACCCGGCTTGACGTGCCCGTGCCCTCGGGCAGACTTGGCCAGTAATGGCGGGATAAGCACGCCATGGCGCCAAGGGGGAAGCGAAAGTCATGAGCCAGAACGGCGCACAGGGCCGCTACGCGGGCGGTTCGGTCGCGGGCGGCCGGTATCAGCTCCGTGACCTTCTCGGCGAAGGCGGAATGGCGTCCGTATATCTGGCGTACGACGCGGCGCTCGACCGGCAGGTGGCGATCAAGACCCTCCATACGGAGCTGGGGCGCGAACAGTCCTTCCGCGAACGCTTCCGGCGCGAGGCGCAGGCCGTCGCGAAACTCTCGCACACGAACATCGTCTCCGTCTTCGACACGGGCGAGGACGAGCTAGACGGCGCGCTGATGCCGTACATCGTCATGGAGTACGTCGAGGGGCAGCCCCTGGGCTCCGTACTCCAGGCGGACATCGCGAGCCAGGGCGCGATGCCTGCCGACAAGGCGCTCAAGGTGACGGCCGATGTGCTGGCCGCGCTGGAGACCAGCCACGAGATGGGGCTCGTCCACCGGGACATCAAGCCGGGCAACGTGATGATGACCAAGCGCGGCGTCGTCAAGGTGATGGACTTCGGCATCGCGCGCGCGATGCAGTCGGGCGTCACGTCGATGACGCAGACGGGCATGGTCGTGGGCACGCCGCAGTACCTCTCGCCCGAGCAGGCGCTGGGGCGGGGGGTCGACGCCCGTTCCGACCTGTACTCGGTCGGAATCATGCTCTTCCAACTGCTGACGGGCCGACTGCCGTTCGACGCCGACTCGCCGCTGGCGATCGCGTACGCGCACGTGCAGGAGGAGCCGGTCGCGCCGTCCTCCATCAACCGCGCGACGACCCCGGCGATGGACGCGCTGGTCGCACGGGCGCTGAAGAAGAACCCGAACGAGCGCTTCCCGAGCGCGGAGGCCATGCGGGACGAGTGCCTGCGCGTGCTCTCCGCCGGGCAGTCGACGGGCGCTCCGGTGATCGTGTCGGGGGGAGCGCCGCAGAACAGCGGCGCGGGTGTGGGCTCGGCCGTCTTCCCGCCGGTGGAGCAGGGCACGCCGCCGCCGCAGAGCGGGGTGCGGACGCCGTACCAGCCCGGTCCGTACGGTCCGCCGAGCCACGGGTCCCTCCCGTACCAGCCGCAGGCGCAGCCGCAGCAGATGCCCGCGCAGGGGTACGGCTACCCGCAGACGGGTCCGGGCTATCAGGCCCCGCCGCCGTACGGCATCTCCCCGATGTCCCCGATGTCCCCGATATCCTCTGCGCCCGGCACGAACCCGGGGGGTTCCGGTCAGGGCGGCTCCGGAGGTTCCGGAGGTTCCGGAGGTTCCGGCACGGGCGGCAAGCGGAACATGCCGGTCATCGTGGGCTCGATCGTGGTGGCGGTGCTGGCGATCGGCGGTCTGATCACGGTGCTGAGCCAGAACGGCGGAACGGACGACGACGGCACGTCGGATCCGGGCGCCTCGAAGTCCGCGGTGGCGGGCCACCGGGACCCGGAGCGGAACCGGACCATCAAAGCGACGAAGTGCACGAACCCCTCGGCCGACGGGCTCGACCCGGCCAAGGTGTCGGCGCCCGACCTGCGCTACCGGGACCTCATCTCGGTGAAGGACTGCCTGCGCGCGGCCGGTTGGAAGTGGAAGGACCCGATCAAGGTGGTGGACAACGGCCAGTGGGCCGAGGACACCGTCATCGAGCAGTACCCGAGCCCGGGGAGCGCGGTGCTGCCCGATGACCAGGAGTTCGAGCTGACGATCGCCTCGGGGAATCCGGAGTAGTAGGGGACGGGCGGGAGCCGTCGGGGGCCGCCGGGCCGGGTCGCTCGGGGGCTGGTGCCGGGGGCCGGGGTCGGTACCCGTCGGGGTATCCGAGATGCCGGAGTTGTCGCCCCGTGTGACGCTGGATCGGTGACTCCACGGCTCCGCACACCCTGCGCGATCGCGGTCGCCTCCCTGCTGCTGGCCGCGCCCGTCGCGAGCGCCGACGAGTCCGCCGCGCCGCTCTCGGCCGCGTCCGTACGGCCGGGTGCCGCCGCTCCTCCGCGTCCCGCGCCGTCCCTGGCGGGCCGACCGGCGGGCGAGGGACGGCCGAGGCCGGGCCGGCCGACGGAGCCGGAGGCCGGGCGCCCGCAGGACGGCGAGGCCGAGGCTGCGGACGCGGGGCAGGCGGACGGGACGGGAACGGACCCGGAGTCGGAGTCGGAGTCGGAGTCGGAGTCGGAGTCGGAGTCGGAGTCGGAGTCGGACGCGGGTACAGGTACGGGTACGGGCGACGACGACGCGCCGCCCACCACGCGTCCGGGCCGGTCACCGGGGTCGAGCACGGCCCCGGCCGCCCCTTCCTCCTCCGTGGCACCAGCCCCGTCGCGCGAAGCGCCGTCGCGCGACGGGGCTGGTGCCA
>NZ_QQNA01000350.1 GCF_003346515.1 Streptomyces corynorhini | reverse complement strand
GACGAACGCCGGGGTGGCCAGGTCGTCGCCCACCGTCTGCGCCGCCAGCAGCACCGCTCCCACGACCGCACCCATGACCAGCACGTGCGCCGCCCTGCGAACCACCCAACTGACCGCGGCCGTTCGGTCCAGGGCGACGACCTGGCCACCCCGGCGTTCGTCGTCCGGGACAGCGCGGGCCTGATGGGCCTGGCCGCCCTGGGCGCGGCGCTCTGCGGGGCGCAGTTCGCGTGGACGCTGCCGATGGCCTGGGCGGCGCTCGCCCTCTTCGCGCCGCCCCCGACGGGACCGGCGGGACCGGCGATGGAGGTCGCGATCTGGCCCCTGCTCCCGCCCGGCACGGCAGCGGGCACGTGGACGGCGCTAACCCTGGCGGCCGTCGGAACGGCGACGTACGCGTGGGCGGGGCCGAAGCGGTAGGGGCGGCGAACGAGGAGGCAACGCGGAGCCCCGTCCCGGACGGCGTTCTCGACCTCCTTGATCCGGCGTCCGCTGCCGCGCCCGTCGCGCCCGTCGCGCCCCGCATTACGTGTCGAACTCACCGACCCAGGAACGGTCCAGAAGGCGGACGGGCAAGTACTCGGACTCGACCTCGATCGGGAAGCCCGCGTCGTACGCGAGGCATGCCACGGCCAGCGGCCCGAGGGCCAGGAACCCCGCGATGTCCCCCGAACGCTCCGGCGTGCTCCAGTACGACTTGTGAAGTTCCAGAGCCTCCACGAGCGCCTGGTTGAAACCGTCGTGGTCCTTGCGCAGGAACTGGTAGAAGAGGTTGATCGGCGGATACAACACGCATTGGAGCAGATCGCGCGGCGCGACCGTGGCGATGTCCGGATGGGACTGCTCGATGGCCGCCGTCAACTTCTCCGGCAGCCCCGGTTGCTCGCGCCAGTAAGTCTGCAGGGCATCCACCCAGTGGTAGACGTACTCGTCGCCTTCGGCACCGGACGACCGCAGGAGATCGAGCGGAATGGCGCACAGTGCATCCATACGAGACTGATCCCGGCAGATGACAACGAACCAGAGCGCGGTCAGCCAGTTACCGGCGTGCGTGTAGAACTGGGGACCTGTGGCGTTGATGGTGCGCATCTCGTGTGCGATACGCATCTCAACCGTGCCTTCGGTGACGGAGGCGGCGGCAAAGGCCGCGGTACCCATCTGCATAGCGGAGACGGTGGCATCCCACGTGGAGAAACGGTTGCCGCGCGGATTGAGGGCCTGGGTCGCCTGCACCTGCAGGAGCGCCTCGTTCAGTGCGATGCCGACTACCGCAGGCGAGGTCTCCAGATTTTGGATGCTCGTCTCGAATTCCTCGGCCAGACGTTCGGTAACCTGCTCGTCGATTGCAGGAATGGCGTGTCGCTCCACAATCACCGTCACGGATTGCTCCTGTTAGTGGCTTCGAAGGGGAAGTCTTCCTCTTTGAACGTTCCGACATTGAATCGGCGACTCTTGAAGCCTCCGTAAGTCGGCCCGTCGGAAACACCTTTGACGAGGATGTATTCAACCTTGTCCGCCATGAGTGCATTTTTCAGATCAGTATACAACTTCAGCTCGGCGGAATCTCCGTTCTCCGCTCTCTTCCACATCTCGTTCATGATGTCGAGGAAATACTCGCGCGAGCCTTGCTTCGCCTTGTAGCCACTCGGCAGCGTACGCTCGTTGATTCCCGTGCCGACGTCACTCTTGGCTTCGATGACGACGAAGCCCTCGTCGTTCTTGCGCCGCCAGACCTGGTCGAACTGGTCGTTTCCGTTCTTGGGGCCGGCCGTTGGCTCCCACTTGGCTCCCTCGTAGAACTGCGAGACCACGTGATGGCGAGCCACTGCCTCACCGTATGCTTCCGTAGCCTTTGACATCGTGTCGTGGAACGGTGCGTGTCCAGCCTTGAGAGCGTCGTACATCGCCTTGCTCTCGGGCGTTTTGGTTCTTTCCCATACTTTCTTGGCCGCGCCAAGCGGATCGTGCAGCGGGTTGTCGGCCTGGATCGCGTCGTGTCGTGTCCTGGCGGCATTGTCCAGGACTGACTGTGCCTGCGAGTCGTTGAGTTGCTTGGCGGTTCCCGGACGGTCCCAGCCCTCGTAATACTTCGTCGGGAAGGCCGGGGGAGCGTTGTCCTTCGCGAGCCACATCTTCGGATCGGCAGGGTCCTTGATCAGCTGCGGCGGTGGAAAGCCGCTCTCGTCCGGGACGTCGGTGTCTTGGCGGTAACCACGCTTCTCGTAGTACTCCTTGAAGTACCCCTCCTCGTGATTGGCCCTGTAGACCTGGATCTCTGTGATCTGCTCCGGCTTGAGCGATCCGGGAGGGCCGTAGGGGTTGCCCTCCTGCCGCATAAAGCTCGGAGGGTGGGGAAATCGGTCAGGGACGGGTGTTCCACCGCCAGGCGTCGGCAGGTCGCTGCCGACGTGGGCCGCGTCGTCCAGACCGCCGGTGCCCGGGGTTTCCGGGTGGTGGCCGCCCGTCGCCGGGCCGTCGGTGTGGCCCACGCCGCCCTGCGACGACCCGTCGCCGTGAGGCGCGCTCCCGTGGGTGCCTTCCGGGTGGGCGGTGGCTCCGCCCGGGGTGGGGTCCAGGGCGTTACGGGGGGCGGTTTCGCCCGCGGCGCCCGCCGGGGCGCCGCGCTCGCCCGCGCGGTTCGTCGGGGTGTTGTCGAAGCCGCCCGGTCCGTGGCCGCCGTTGTCCGCCACGTGGACCGGGTCGGAGAGGTCGCTGCCGAGGCGGATGACGTCGTCGCCGCCCCTGGCTCCGACGGCGGCCAGGACCGGGGACTCCGCCCTCGGCTGATCCGCTGCGGCGGTCGGGGATCCCTCGGCCTTGGCCTCTTCGGCACGCTGGAAGAGGCTGCCGTCCTCCTTGTAGAGGTTGCCGGCGGGGTCGGCGTACTTCGCGGGGCCGTCCTCGAAAGGCCACTTGACCGTGCCAGGGGGGAGCGTGACCGTGCCCTCGGGGAGCTTGACGCTGCCGTCCGGGAGCTTGAGCGCCCCCTCCGGTATCGCGGCGCCCTCCGGCAAGTGGATCGTTCCGTCGGGAAGTTCCAGCGCGCCCTCCGGCAGGCTGAACGCGCCGTCCGAGATCTTCGGGATCTCGATGGCGCCCATGCCCCGCAGACCGGCCATCACGTCACCGATCTTCGACAGACCGGCGCCCGCGCCCTTGAAGACGTACGTCATCGGGTCGATGACCCTGCCCGCCTTGCCCGCCAACGAGACCGCCCGAACGGCGAGACTCGCCTTGCCCGCACCGGACACCGCGCCTCCGGTGCCACCGGTGAACGTCGCGGCGCGCGGTCCGGTCGCGGTGGCCGGGGTGAGGCGGTCGACGGGGGTGAGGCGGCGCCCTTGAGGCGGCGGAAGACGCGGTAGGCCGCGAGGTCCATCTCGTTGTTCTTCGCCCGGGTCAGCTTGGCCTTGCCGGTCGCGCACTGTCGTAGGAGAGCGCCGCGCCCTTCGACGCCAGGGTCTTGACCTTGTCCTTCGGCAGCCCGGAAGCGGGCGCGCCCGTGCCCAGTTGTGGTGGGCCGTCTTGTCGCAGTCCGTCTTCCCGGGCTTGCCGAGAAGCCTGTGTTCGCGAGGAACTGCCGCTGATGGAGCGGGGATACGCAGGTCGTGGCGGCGGACGCCGCACTGGCGACGGCGAGCAGACCGCCCGTCGTGGCGCACACCACGGTCGTGGCCAACGCGGGCGCGAAGCGCCGAACAGGTCTTATGGGGTCCGCTCGGTACCGGTCCTCGACGCACCTTCTCGTACGGCGCCGAAGTTCAAGGCCATTGACCCGCAGGGGCGTTGGTAGCGGACGTGGCTCCGGGGGGCCCTGTCAGTCCTGTGTCGCGTAGACGATGAGGTTGTTCACGGGGTGGCCCTGGGCGTCGAAGCCGCCGTCGCAGGTGATCAGCCGCAGGGCGTGGTCCTTCGTCGCGCCGTAGACCTTCTCGGTGGGGAAGGCGTTCTTGCCGACGCTCTCGGTGCCGGTGACGGTGAAGTGCGCGTCGGCTCCGGCGGTGTTGGTGACGGTGATGGCCGCGCCCTTGGCGATCTTCTTGAGGTCGTGGAAGACGGCCTTGCCGAAGCGGGTGTCGTTGTGGCCGATGATGACGGCGGGACCGGCCTCTCCCGGTACGGGGCCCCCTGCGTACCAGCCCGCGGTCATCCCCTTCTCGGCGGGCGGCACCTCGACGGTTCCGTCCGCGTTCAGCCCGAGGACCATCAGAGAGCTGGTGATCCCGACCGAGGGGATGTCGACCTTGGCGGGCGGCAGGGTGCCCTTGGTCTCCTGCGACGACTCCGTCCCCTTGTCCGGCCCCGGCGCATCGGACGCCGTGGACGACCGCGCATGGCCCGCGTCGGCGGTGGCCGGTTCGGGTGTGGCCGAGCAGCCCGCGAGTACGGCGAGGACCAGCGGTACGGCGGGAACCAGGCGGGCGAGGCGGGCGGAACGGGCGAGGCGGGCGGAACCGGCAGGCCGGGCGGGGCGGTTACGGCGCGCGCGGGTCGGCCGGGGGCCGGGGGGTGACGCGGGGTGCTGCGCCGGGTGGTGTTCCGGGTGGTGTGCCGGGTGGTGTGCGGAGGTCACTGGTGCTCCAGAGCAGGGCTACGGGCGGGACGGGGCATGCGCGGAAGGCGCCGCCCCCGCGAAGGGGCGGCGCCACCGGCGCTGTCGGTACCGTCAGGCGGTGTGGCGCTCGGCGGAGCGGCGGCGCAGGACGAACGTGCCGGCGCCCGCGAGCAGCAGCGCGCCGGCGGCCGTACCGGCGAGGGCGGCGTAACCGGCGCCCCCGGAGGTCCCGGCCGGGGCCTCACCGGCGGCGACGGCGCCGCGCGGCACGGGAGCGGACTGCAGGGCCTGCCTCTTCCTGATCTCCTCGGCGGACGTCGCGGCCTCGGTCGGCACGGCCCTCGCGGCGGGGACGTCCTTGTCGGCGGGCTCCGGCCTCGCCTCAGGGGCCTGGGAGGGCGCCTCGGACGCCTCCCGGGCCGTAGCCGGAGCCTCCGTGGCCGCGACGGGCACGGTGGAGGAGGCGAACGCGGCAGACGCCGGGGCGAGCAGCGCGCCCGCGGCGACTGCGCTCAGGACGGCGGCACGCAGGCTGAGATGACGGGGCATGTGAAGCTCCAGTTCCGGCCCGGCCTTGGTGGTACCTGGGTGCCGTGTCGCACCAGGTTCCGGGCACGTCACCACCATGACGAGCACTTGTGAGGAAGCTGTCAGGAAGTAGCTGTCGGCTCGTCATGGCCGCCGGGCCCCGATTTCTTCCGCCCCGATTCCTTCGGCCCCGATCCCTCCGGCCCCGATCCCTCCGGCCCCGGTCCCTCCAGCTCCGTTTTCTCCCGCCCCGATCCCTCCGGCCCCGGTTCGCCGCCCGGATCGACCGGCAGCCGTACGGTGAACACCGACCCCAGCCCCTCGGTGCTCATCACCGTCGTCGTACCGCCGTGCGCCTCGGCGAGCTTGAGGACGATCGCGAGGCCCAGGCCACTGCCGCCGGTGCTCCGGTTGCGGGACTTTTCCGCCCGCCAGAAGCGGTCGAACACATGCGGTACGTCCTCCGCCGGGATACCGCTGCCGGTGTCGGCCACCTCCAGGCCCACCTCGTCCCCCGCGCCGTTGACGTACGCGCGCAGGCTCACCCGGCCACCGGCCGGGGTGTGTCGTACCGCGTTGGAGACCAGGTTGCTGACGGCCTGCCGGAGCCGGACCGGGTCGGCGTGGAGCAGCGGGGGCCGGGGCGTGCCGGGCGGCGGCGTGGTGTGTGTCAGGGTGACGTCCGCGGTCTCGGCGAGGCCCTGGTGCGCCGCGGCGACCTGGGCCAGCAGGTCGCCCGTGTCGACGGGCTCCGGATGCAGCCGCAGCACGCCCGCGTCGGCCGCCCCGAGGTCCTGGAGGTCGTTGACGATGTGCTGGAGCTGCACCGCCTCCTCCAGGAGCGAGGAGACGAACGCCGGGTCCGGGTCGGCCAGTCCGTCCTGGGCCGCCTCCAGCCAGCCGCGGATGTTGCTCAGCGGGGTGCGCAGTTCGTGGGCGACGTCGCTGACCATCGCCTTGCGCTGTTCCTCCAGCCGGGCGCGGTGGGCCGCCATGTCGTTGAACGCCGCCGCCAGCCGTCCGATCTCGTTGTCGAGACCGACCGGCACGGGCTCGGAGTCCAGGCCGTCGCGCATCCGCTGTGCCGCGCCGGTGAGCGCGTGCAGGGGCCGTACGAGGCGGGTTCCGGCGATCACCGAGGCGCCGACGGTGAGCGCGAGGACGAGGGCGGTGACCCCGGCGATGCGCGCGGTGTTCGCCGGGGAGAGGTCGAGCCCCGGCACGCTCACCGCGCCGGGGCCGTCGATGAACAGCAGTGCGGGCGGGGCGACATAGGACGTCAGCTGCTCGCGGCGGGCGCTGGCCACGCAGGAGGCGACGGCCCGGTCGTACTGGCTGCTGACCGCCGGCCGGCCGGGGGCCGTGCTGGGGACCGGCTCCGGCCCCTCCGTGGGCGCGTCCCGGTCGGGCTCCGTCGGCTGCGGGACGGCGGCGGTCAGGGGTGCGCCGGCCTCGGCCTGCCGGGCGTCCGCGGGCGCCCGCATACGCCCGCGGTCCCAGGACAGGTCGAGGTTGAGCGTGACGCCTTCGCGGTCCTGGCGTTCGAGGCAGGCGTCGGAGAGCTTGTTGAGTTCCCGCAGTGCCTTCCTCTCGGTCGCGGTGGGGGTGTCCGAGACGTCGCTGTAGCACCTCAGCTCGGCGGAGGGGTCGGTGTCGTTGCTCACGAGCCGGATACGGGGGCGTCCGGTGGGCGTCTCGACGACGTCGGCGGCGATGCCCTGGCCGCCGAGGCACTCCACGTTCGCGTCGGCGGCCCGCCGCAGCCGCGTGCGTTCCTTCTCGGGCAGCAGGAACGGTCCCACCGCCCGCGGGTCGACGCGGTCCGTGTCGGCGGAGGTGGTGTCGGGCACGAGTACGGTGTCGACGGACAGCGGGTCGACCACCGCCGACGCCTGCGGCGGCAGCGGGGCGGCGGACGGATCGAGCTTGCCGGAGGCGGCGTCGCCCGGCGCGGATCCGGAGCCCGGAGCGGAGTCGGCGGCGGAGTCCGCTGCGGCGGAGTCGAAGAGCGGGCGCCGGTCCTGGCTGGTCAGTACGATCCGGCGCTCGGACCGCCGGGCCAGTTCCCGCGCCGTGTCGACGACACCGTCCCAGTTGGGGTGGGTGGCCGCGTACCCGAGCAGGGTGTTGTAGATCTCGGCGTCGGCGCTGAGATTCTGCCCCTGCTCCTGGCGGATCGCGCCGGTGGTCGTCTGTACGGCGAGCCAGGCGGTGGCGGCGACCGAGCACGAGGCCACCAGCGCCGACACGGTCAGCAGCCGCCCGAGCAGGCTCTTGCGGAGCGGCAGCCGTGTGCGCGGTGTGTCACGACGGGACGGTGTGTCACGACTTGTGCCACGCGGGGGCGGCGGT